>JAWUWJ010000062.1:0-22798 GCA_034111925.1 Crocinitomicaceae bacterium | reverse complement strand
TGAATTTGAATCGCTTGTCTCTGTAATAGTTGTAAACGGCTCCAACTCCAATTGAAAGATTTGTCTTTTTATCCGATGTCAAGAGTTCTCCGGTTGGAAGTCCAGGGTTATATGAGATTCCGTCGTACTGATTGTCGAAGTAGAAATTATTGAAGACCAACTGTCTGTGATTCATTCCAATATTAACCCCTGGTCGGATGGTGTGCATTGAATCCGAGCTTAGTTTGACTTGATACGAAACATTGGCTTGGACTTCGGTTGTTCTGAATTTTCCATCTCCGACTGCATCATGGAATAACATGAGCCCAACTCCCAATGCTGGATGTTTCAATAATTTGGCATCTGCAGTTGCATTGATTGTGCTGAAAGGAACAGTGACACTTCTCCATTGGTCGCGATAATTTCCAACGAATCGAACATCGCCGTTAAAATTACCAGCATTGCCAGGATTTTGAAAAAGTGGATTGTCGTTGAATTGAGACCAATGAATGTCTTGAGCTCCCGAAAGGAAGGGCAGAATTAGTAGGAATAATAGATAGTAGACTTTCTTCAATGGTCAATATTGAGTCATGAAGATACTAAAAAAGGAATGTTTGAGCAACTAGTTACTTCGATTCTAAATACATGAGGAATATTACCAGTCCAACAATGAACAATAAAAGGAAAAGTTTTGGGTCGCGGTAGAGTGGACGCTTGCCTCTTTTCACAACCTTTTCATAGCTGTGGTGCAAGCGCGTAAAATCCTTCTGGCGCTTGATTTGCTCGTCAGTTGGCGATAGCTTCTTTGGGTCTTTATTTAAAGTAAACTTTCTCATTTATTCTCCTTCCACATTTTACCTAATTTCTCCAATATCCTGTAGGTTCTCATTTTAGCGTTAGCTTCTGTAATATCGTAAATTTCAGCGATTTCTTTAAAACTCATGGCTTGAAAAAACCGCAATTCAATCAAGTCTTGTTGTTCTGGCTTTAGTCCATTGACGCATTCAACAAGCATTTCTTGCTGCTCAATAGACATATGGCCGGACAAATTTGCTTCTCCTGCCATATCTTGAAGTCGGTTCTCATCAATCGAAACGGAAATGTTCTTTTTCTCTTGTCTGAAAAACATAGAAACTTCATTCTGCGCGATTCGATAGAGCCAGCTACTAAAAGGAAATCCACGGTCTTCGTACTTTTCCAGATTTGCCATTGCTTTGATAAAGGTTTGCTGAGTTAAATCCCCTGCAACATCTTCATTTCCGCCTAAACGCTTAAATACAAAACGAAATATTTGGTCGAAGTAACGATCATACAAAACGCCAAAATACTTACTCTTCTTTTTCGCAAGAGCAATTACCTCAGATTCGTTTAATTCGCTAATTTTTTTCTTTCGAGCCAATGAATTGGATTTTGCTAGGATAATGTGCCAATTCGGAAAAGTAACACTTTTATACAATAGATTTTTCGATCGCTTCGCTTTTCGATGAATCACTGCATTTATTAATATTCGAAAATCATTAAATCTGAACGTCGAATAATCGAGAAATCAATCTATGGCGTACTCAATGAAACTGGAATTATTTTTCCGTTCATCCATTGATCCGCATTCAATGAAAAGTCAACAATGTACTCCGCCATTTTCTCAGCAGAGACAGGGGCCTCATACCCCGGGAAAGCTTCTTCTAACATTTCTGTTTGAGCCGCTCCAAGTGCCAAGCAATTCATTTTAATTTTACTGTCTTTGTATTCTTCTGCAAACAATTCAGTAAAACTACACAGCGCCGCTTTTGAAGTAGAGTAGGCCGTAAGTCCCGGGAATTTAACGCTTCCCTGAAACCCTCCTACCGAGCTAATGTTCACAATGTGAGCAGAATTCATTTTTTCAAGAGCTGCTTGAACTGTTTCCATTACAGAAATGACATTCACACTATAACAGTCTTCAAAATCTTCTCTGGTTAATTCAATGAAGGGCCTGTTTACAAGAAGTCCAGCGTTGTTAATCAAGATGTCAATTGATTCCAATTCAGAAAAGATTGCCGAACATTTTGAACGAACATCTTTTGCATTTAAATCGAGAGCATGGCATTTAACGTTATCATAATTAGAAAATGCCTCATTCATCTTATCGACATTCCGAGACAATGCTAAAATCTGATTGTTGGCATCCTTGGCGAATAAATCCACCATGGCTTTTCCGATTCCTCGGCTCGCACCTACAACGACGATTGTTTTAAGCTTCATCATAATTCACCGTTAATGATTCACTAGCAGCGTGCGATTGACACGTTAAAATAAAACCTTCTTCAATTTCAGAATCTGTCAATGAGTAATTCAATTTCATTGAAACTTTACCGTCAATTACTTTTGCTTTACACGTGCTACATACACCGCCTTTGCATGAGTATGGAGCGTCAACTCCATTTTTAATTGCAGAGTCTAAAACGTTTTGACCAGATGCCATTTCAAATTCCGTCTCGTCTCCATCAATAATAACAGTGACCTTTGATGTTCCGTCAAATGAAGCGCTTTCCTCTTTCGTTTTCGATTTCATCAAAACAGGATCTGTAAAGAGTTCGTAATGCACTTTATCATCAGCAACACCGAATTCTTTCAATGTATCCGCAGCGTCTTTAATCATTTGTTCAGGCCCACACATTAAAAATGCATCCGACTTAAGAATGTCCAAATTGGATTTAATCAATGCGGTAAAAGATTCTTTATCGATTCTTCCGTTTTCGTGTTCGGCCTTGCTTTCTTGACTTAAATAATAAGTCGTCGAAGTATTTTTTAAAGCATCAAGATCGCTTTTGAAAATCACAGATCCCTCTGTTTTACTTCCGTAAAGCAATTGCATTTTAGCGCCATTCGCTTCAATGTCCTTTGCAATAGACATAATAGGAGTGATTCCACTTCCCGCAGCAATAGCAACAACATTGGTTGCCGAGCTTGGGCGAACAAAACCACCTTCTGGAGCCGAAACGAATACTGTAGTTTCTGCCGCAGCAACTTCATTGAACCAAACGGAAACAGTTCCCTTGTCAACTTTCTTCACTGCAACAGCCAAAGGTTCGCCTTTTCCACTACAAATTGAATACGACCTTCTGTGCTCTTTCCCGTTAACGGTAATTGCAAAATTCACATATTGACCGGGAGCATAAGAAAACGTTGAAGCCAAATTACTTGGGATCTCTAGTTCTACTTTTACGGTGTCGGGAGCAACTTTCGAAACTGCCTTAATTACGATTGAATGAAAACCACGTGGTGCTTTATTCGAATCGGATTTACTAAATAACTTTTTAAACAATGCCATATTTATTCGTCAAATGAAACTATTAATTTATCACTAGTTGGGTGCGCTTGGCACGTTAGAATGAATCCCTCTGCAACCTCATCTGGTTCAAGAGAATAATTCACATCCATTGTTGCCGTTCCTTCTATAATTTTTGCTTTACATGTACAGCACACTCCACCTTTACATGCATAAGGTACATCTCCGCCTGCTGCTTGCGCTGCGTCAAGAATATTCATACCATCAGAAGCAAGATTTAATTCAATTTCCTCGTCATCGATTATAACAATAACGTTCGCATCAATCTTAGGTGCGTTTCTTGGAAGCTCGATTTTCTTTTCCGTTGAAGGTGTTGTAAACAATTCGAAATGAACTTTCGATTCATCAACTCCTTTTTCAGTCATACTATCTTTTACGGCGTGAATCATTTGCTCAGGACCACAAACGTAAACCGCGTCAATATCAACGCCTTTCAATAAACCATCAAACAGTTGATCTGCTTTTTCTTTGTCAATTCGTCCTTTCTGCAAAGGGTTTCCAAGGCTTTCTCTAGACAATACATGAACAACTCTCAGTCGATCCATATATTGATTTTTCAAGGCTTCAATTTCTTCTCTGAAAATGATTGATTCAAACCCTTTGTTTCCATAGAACATGGTAACATCGCTGTTTGGCTCTTCGTGTAATGCTGATTTAGCAATTGAGAAGATGGGTGTAACGCCACTTCCTGCTGCGAAAAGAACGTAGCTCTTGGTGTTGCTTGAATCTGTTGTCAATGCGAAATTTCCTGCTGGAGTCATTACATCTACGGACATTCCAACCTTTAAGTCGTTGTTCGCATACGTACTGAATTTGCCTTCATGAACTTGTTTGACAGCGACGCGCAATTCGTTTTCAAAAGGAGACGAACAAAGAGAGTACGATCTTCGAGTGTCTTCGTTGTCGATATCTGCTCGGAGCGTCAAGTATTGACCCGATTTGAATTTATAATCATTACTGAGTTCGGAAGGAACATCAAAAGCAATTGAGACAGTATCTTCGGTCTCGTTAATTATATCACTGACAACTAAAGAATGAAAAGTTGGTTTCATATATTGAAATAAATCTTTCGGCAAAGATACTCATTTTTCTTTTTCTACCTCGTTGATTTTTTACTTGAAACCTGATTTATATCAAGTGAAAATGTCAGCGTGATTTCGTATATTTGTTCAAGAATTATTAAGCACTATGAAAGAACAAGATATTTCTGAACTTGAAAGAAAATTTCAAGAAAAAATAGATCAAGATATTAAGATAGAGCCGAAGGATTGGATGCCTGACAACTATCGAAAGACATTGGTCCGTCAGATTTCACAGCACGCACATTCTGAGGTTGTTGGGATGTTGCCTGAAGGAAATTGGATTACACGCGCTCCAAATCTTAGGAGAAAAGCAGTACTTCTTGCAAAGGTTCAAGATGAGGCAGGACACGGATTGTATTTATACAGCGCGACTGAAACATTAGGAGCTGATCGAGAAGATTGTATTGATGATTTACATTCTGGGAAAGCCAAATACTCTTCTATTTTCAATTACCCAACGTTAACTTGGGCGGATATGGGAGCAGTGGGTTGGCTTGTTGATGGAGCTGCAATTATGAATCAAGTACCGTTGTGCAGATGCTCGTATGGGCCGTATGCAAGAGCGATGGTTAAGGTGTGTAAGGAAGAATCATTTCACCAACGTCAAGGGTATGAGATCATGATGGCTTTAGCGGCTGGATCGGTTGAACAAAAGGAAATGGCTCAAGATGCCTTGAATCGTTTTTGGTGGCCTTCATTGATGATGTTCGGACCTCCAGATGCTGATTCGAAACATACGAAACAATCAATGGATTGGAGAATCAAACGCCACACAAATGATGAATTGCGTCAGATGATGGTTGATATTACGGTTCCTCAGGCAGAAGCAATTGGACTTACAATTCCAGATGCTGATTTAAAATGGAACGAAGAAAAAGGCGGTTACGATTACGGAGAAATTGACTGGGATGAATTCTGGAATGTTGTCAAAGGAAACGGACCATGTAATAAAGATAGAATTGATACGCGTAGAAAAGCAAAAGAAAACGGTGCTTGGGTAAGAGAAGCAGCGAATGCACACGCGGAAAAAAGAAAAGCTCGAAAACTTAGTAAAGCATCATAAGAAATAGATTATGGCGAATAAAGAATGGCCTCTTTGGGAGGTTTTTATCAGAAGTAAACAAGGGTTGAGTCATAAGCACGTTGGAAGTCTAAGAGCTTCTGATGAAGTAATGGCAATTGAAAACGCGAGAGATGTTTACACAAGACGTTCGGAAGGAATCAGTATTTGGGTAATGGAGTCATCGAATGTTTTTGCATCGAGTCCAGACAATGCTGATTCGTTATATGATCCAGCGAATAGTAAGGTTTACCGTCATCCAACATTTTACGATGTGCCGGATGGAATTGAACACATGTAATAATTGCTCTTGTTAGTATGAATTCATTATTTGAATACCTCGTTCGTTTAGGAGACGACAGCTTGATTTTAGGACATAGATTGTCTGAATGGTGCGGTCATGGCCCAGTTTTGGAAGAAGACATCGCCATGACGAACATATCATTGGATTTAATTGGTCAAACAACATCGATCTTTGAATACGCTGGGAAAGTGGAAGGGAAAGGGCGATCTGAAGATGATATTGCCTTTTTAAGATATCAGAAAGACTACAAGAATTTATTGTTGGTTGAACGACCAAACGGTGATTTTGGAGTAACAATGATGCGCCAATTCTTATTCGATGCCTTTAGAAAACCTCTTTATGAAAGATTGGTGCACTCTTCGGATGCTCAGCTATCTGCAATTGCAGCGAAATCATTAAAAGAAACAATATACCATTTGCGTCATTCTTCTGAGTGGATTATCCGCTTGGGCGATGGAACTGAAGAATCACATCAAAGAGTACAAGATGCTTTGGATGAGCTTTGGAAATACACTGCTGAGATGTTTGTTGAAGATGAAGTTGACCAAGCCTTATTGGCCGATGGAACACTTCCTTCGATGGAAGGTTTGAAAGAAGAGTGGATGGCGACGGTTAATTCTGTTCTTGAACAAGCAACCTTGACAATCCCGACAAACAACTGGGAGCAGCACGGTGGAAGAAACGGAAAGCATTCTGAATATTTAGGATTTATCTTAACGGAGTTGCAATATATGCAACGCGCGTATCCAGGAATGGAATGGTAAGCGAGTCAATTATACGCGGATACATGGAAGAGGTCTTCGATCCAGAAGTTCCTGTTCTTACAATTGTCGATCTCGGTGTTCTGCGCAACGTAGAAGTTATTGGAGAGGCGGTTAAGATTACAATTACTCCAACGTATAGTGGTTGTCCGGCCATGAAAAGAATCGAAGACGATATCATTGAACTTTTGAAAGAAAAAGGGATCGATAAAGTTGAGGTTGATTTGGTATTATCTCCTGCTTGGACAACAGATTGGCTTTCTGCAGAAGGAAGGGTCAAACTGAAGGAATACGGAATTGCACCCCCAGAAAACGAAGTAGACAAAAGTGTTCTGTTCGCAGAACCGACGGTAGTGCCTTGTCCAAAGTGTGATTCAAGAGACACTAAGCTCATTAGTCAATTTGGAAGTACGGCTTGTAAGGCCCATTATCAATGCAATACCTGTTTAGAGCCTTACGATTATTTCAAATGTTTGAAGTAATCCCTGAATGAAAATTTTCTCATTTTTTCTTGTCTTACTAATTGCTGTTTCTTGCGCTTCTGAAGCATCTGATTCTTATAAACCCGAAGATGAGAATGAAAAATTCCCAAAGGTCGATCTTGACGATTACAAGACTGTAAAATTTGAAGAAGACTTTGAAATCTTAATTCTGAAAGAACTATCTCCATCCATAAAAGAAAGTGATAAAGCCATTTTGGGCTACAGCCATCTTTCCAAAGAAAAGCATGTTTACATCGAAAAAGAGTCGGTGGTACATTATTCCAAAAGCTTGAATGCTCGGAATATTAAAACTAAATCCATCCTTGAATCATTTGCTAAAGAACATTTGAACGAGTTTAAAGGGGTTTTGAAGATGTCAACAGAATCCAAGTTCGAGAAAAGTAAAGTCGGAAAATTGGATTGCCTAAGATCAAGTTTTGAAGGTCGCAGTCATGGATTTCCAAGAACGAAATATTACACTGTTCGTTATTTCAAAACAGATGCGTTCATTTATACGGCGATGACATGGACAGTTTCAGCATCAAAAAAGGAGTTTAGCGACGAAAGTCTAGCAATGGGCTTGTCTTTTAAAAAGCTATAAGTTTAGGGCCTAAATGTAACTGCTAAACTAATCCTTGAACGGAGTTGGTATATTTGGATCAAGGCATCCACAGGGTAGTTTTTCACGATATTCACAATACAATTCTATTGGGTGGTCTTTATCGACAGAATGAAGGTTGATGTGTGATTGTTGTTTGCCATTAACAATAAAGAATACTTCATAATGGTAAAGAATATCGTTAAGAATGGTAACCTTAAAATTTAAATACTCTTTATTAGATTCAGAAGAATGACTGTTCGTTGAATCCTTTAAATGATAAGGTAAGAAAAGCTAGCCTAAATTCGTTGAATCTTTATATACTGCCCCAATTCCAGTAGCTCCCAAAGAATCAATAGTAGTAGGTGTTTCTATCCATGGGAAATTATTAGCTTCAACTTTGAACGGGATGAAACTAACACCTAATTTGTCGAATGAACTACCGTATACAACATCTATGTATTCAATATACACTGGTTCTAAGAGATTGTAATTCATATCTACTTTCTTAGGATTGTCTCCAGTAAAGTTGAACTCGTTAGGTGTTACAATTCCAATGTCATATTTGGAGTTCGGAATTGGGCCGCCATGTGGCCCTTTTTGGAACAATGGAGGTGAAGCGATGTAGTACGTGGAAATGTAAAATGAGTCTTTAGTTTTGGTATCCGTTTGATAGCCAAATGGAATGCCTTTAAGTATTTGGTTTTTCTTTTGCCATTCAAAGCCTTTCTTCGGGCCTTTCCAAAGTTTACTGTTAACAGTTAGGCTTGTATTACAACTAAATAGAGATAGAGTCTGAGTCTGGTGTTTAGGTTGTCGTAGGGTTGAATTACCAAGGTTGAAATTGATACTTCCAGTTGAGTCAGGTGTATAGTTGTTTTGAGCAAAGGCTTCATTATTTATGGTCAACAATGAAAAGCAAATTGCTAAAAGAGTGATTGATGGTCGCATTTGGTTTAATTAAAGAAGTTGAATGTTAAAGATGCAGTTTTAAAATTAGTTTATCTAATTATCCAATAACTCATCATCCATTTCAGCACTTGGCGCGCGCATTGCGACTAGTGCGTTTTTCAAGAAGGTCAGCATATAGATTATAAACGCACCTCTAACTGCTAAAATTATAATTGGGAAAATTGTCAAGCCACCTAAGGTGTTTATGTAAGAATATAAAGCGATAAGAGTGGCAATGATAAAGGTGGTAACGCCTAGGAAATAAGCCCAACCTTTGCGTTTGCTTAGATAGATCGCTGTAATCACGTATGACGCAAGAATTGCCACATCTATTGAAATGGCGGCTGCAAATAAGGAAGAGTCAAACATGCCACCAATTAGTGAATAGGCTATTATCGTAACAACCGTACCGATTCCGAAAATAACCCAGAACAAAGTTACGAGTCCAGCAAATCCTTCTCGATCATTCTTTGAGTTTTCAGGGAAGTAACTCGTTCCTTCCACTGAGATTGTCAATACAATTGGTTTGTTCGAAGAAAACTGAATTTTAATGTTTCCAAGAGTTTTGTCCTCATAATAGAATCCACTTTTAAATTCTGTAGGACGCGCAATAGTCGTTATTAGCCTGCCATTTTCGTATACCTTAACATTTTTATAGCCTGATTCCCATGTTAAATAAATGGATTGATCTGCTTGACCTGGAAGGCTATATCTTTTCGAAAATGTACTCATTGTTCTTGGCTTTTCTCGTGTTGAATAGCGGTAAAAGTAATGAAATCAGGAGCAAGATACGTATAGTTACGTGGCTCGGGTTATTGCACAAAAAAAGAGGCACCGCTTTCGCAATGCCTCTTGAGTATAGAATTCTATTCTTATCCTAAGAAAGGGTATCTGTAATCAGATGCAGGAATAAATGTTTCTTTAATTGTTCTTGCGGAAATCCAACGAAGTAAATTCATTGGCGATCCTGCTTTGTCGTTTGTTCCTGAACCTCTTGCTCCACCAAACGGTTGTTGTCCAACTACAGCTCCAGTTGGTTTGTCATTGATGTAGAAGTTACCAGCAGAATATTCAAGCTTTTTCATAGCGAGTACAGTGGCATATCTGTCATTCGAAATGATTGAACCAGTCAACGCATAATCAGAAGTTGAATCAACCAATTCCAATGTTGCCTCGAAATCATCTTGATCGTAAACATAGATTGTAACAACAGGCCCGAAAATCTCTTCGCACAGTGTTCTGAATTTTGGATTCGTTGTAACTACAACTGTAGGTTCAACAAAATACCCAACTGATTTATCGTATCCACCACCAACAATTATCTCAGCATCATTTTGCTCTTTAACGAAGTCAATATAAGATGCGATATTATCAAATGATTTCTCATCGATAACAGCATTAATATAGTTTGAACTGTCTTCTGGAGAACCCATTTTGAATGAATTCACTTGCTCAATGATAATTGATTTAACATCATCCCAAAGATTATTTGGAACATACGCTCTAGATGACGCAGAACATTTTTGCCCTTGGAACTCGAAAGAACCTCTTGTAATTGCCGTAGCAACTTGTGCAGGATCAGACGATTTGTGAACCATGATAAAATCTTTACCACCTGTTTCACCAACGACTCTTGGGTAACTCTTGTATTTCTCAATGTTATTTCCAATCTCTTTCCAAAGGTGTCTAAATACGCCTGTAGATCCAGTAAAGTGCAATCCAGCGAAATCTTTGTGCTTAAACACAACATCACCAGCAACTGGTCCGTCAACAGTAATTAAATTGATTACTCCGTCTGGCAATCCAGCAGCTTTGAACAACTCCATTATAACCTGTGCAGAATACATTTGAGATTCAGCCGGCTTCCATACAATTGTGTTTCCCATCATTGCTGGGGCAGCACATAAGTTTGCACAAATCGAAGTAAAGTTGAACGGCGTAATAGCAAATACAAACCCTTCCAATGGACGGTAATCCATTCTGTTCCACATTCCTGGTAATGAATCTGGTTGATCAGCATAAATTTGCGTAATGTATTGAACGTTGAATTTGAAAAAATCAATTAATTCACAGGCAGCATCGATTTCTGCTTGATTGACATTTTTAGATTGCGCCAACATAGTCGAAGCATTCATCTTATCTCTAAACGGTCCAGCCAATAAATCAGCAGCTCTTAAAAAGATAGCAGCACGGTGTTCCCAATCAAGATTTGCCCAGTCGCTCTTAGCCGCCAAAGCAGCATCAATTGCATCATTCACGTGAGAAGCATCTCCATAATTAAAATGTCCCAATACCTTTCCGTGATCGTGCGGAGGGGTCATTGGCATTTTATTATTTGTACGAACCTCTTTACCTCCTATGTACATCGGTACATCGATCGGCTCTTGATTGTACATACTTTTGTACGTGTTTATTAAACTTGTATGTTCTGAAGTTCCAGGAGCATAAGCCCTAACAGGCTCGTTTACGGCAGCTGGGACTTTATTAAGTGCGTTTGACATATTTATTTATTTTGTTGCAAAAGTAACGATTGTTGTTTATCCTTGCAATGTCTATTTGACATAACCACTATGAGGAATTTTCAGATTTATTCACTGATACTTATTGCGCTATTTTTTCTTTCGCGCTCTTCCCGCGCGCAGGTTGGTTATTCTGAGTTTTTAAATGAAGACGATGTTCACCGTAAAGCTGAGTTAGGCTTGAGTTTATGGAATGAATATTTGAGATCAGATTTGGATTCAGTTAAGGTCGTTGCAATTGAATTGCTGATGGATGCCTCAGAAAAAGAAGATGAATTCGCAAGAGCAGTTGGAACCAGAATTCTTGGAAGTCATTTGTTTCGATCGGGTAAAATTGATCAAGGAATTGAATATATGATTTCGTCCAGAGAGTATTTTGAAAGGAATGAAGATTATATAACCTCATCAGAAATTTACAATGAAGTTGGCCACGCGCTTTTTTTGAAAGGTGAATTCGATGAAGCCATTGTTTCTTTTAGGAAATCGATTCAATTTGGAAAAAAATCCACTGATCCAACGGCTGAATTTAGCGGTGAAATGGGAATGGGACGATGTTATATTTCTAGAGGGGACACAACAATTGGATTGGGAATCATTAATAATTACCGCCGACTCTCATTAGAACATAGGAAATACGAAGCTGTAGCAGATGCTCTGGCAACATTGGCGCAAGTTGCGGATGATGGTGGGAACGTAACCTTAGCGAATCAATATTATTTTAGGAGTTTGAGCTACAGTAAAAAGTCAAAATCTAAGATTCATATAAGTCATTCCTATGCGAACATGGGGATTTTGAAGTTTAACAATTCAGATTTTGATTCCTCTCTTTATTATTTCAATGCCTCATTGAAACTTAGGAAAGAATTGAATAATCCAAAGGGAATTGTTGAAGGGTTTTACAACCTAGGGTTCTTTTATGCATCATTAGAGAAATATGATCTTGCACTCGAAAACCTAATTACTTCAAGAGAATTGGCAAACAAAAATGGATTCTTGGCCGATGAGATTGACGCAATATTGGATATGATAGATGTCTATTCAAGTATTGGTGACAGCACCAAGATGAATGTTTTGGTCGGTGAGAAGTTAATCTTACAAAAACAACTGGAAAGTCAAAAAGGACTTGATGATGGGGTTATTGATTCAATTGATTTGAGCTTCAAAGGAAAGTCAGAGAATCCGAAGGAAGAAGCGGATGATGGTATTGGTTGGAAGGAATTAACGATTGGGATATTAATCCTGGCGCTTGCTGTTTTTTTCTGGACGGAAAGAAAGCGAATCAATTAAGCTTAAAAGGATATTCCAATAAAAAAGTTGGAACAAAAACTTGAAACGTTTCACCATCAATAAGATTCTTAAACGTATAAAATCCTTTCATCATTCCCAATTCAGAATTCAAGTCAGCACCACTCGTATACATGAATTTCTCTTCAGATTTTAAGATCGGTTGTTCTCCAACAACTCCTGCTCCAGAAATATAGCGCGCTTCACTCAAAGAATCGAAAATATACCAGTCACGAGAAACAAGTTGAACATCAAAATTATTGGTGTTCTCAATTTCAATCATGTAATTATAAAAATACTGAGAATCAGTAACTTCGGACAAATCCTTTCTGAATTTAGCCTTAACTGATATTTGAATTCCTGATGTAATTAATGTGCTCATAATACAATCACCTTGGTATAAAGATAGTAAAAATGCTAATCCATTATATCCTATAATCAAATATAAGACGAAGAATCTTCTCAATTGATTGGTTTGACCGTGTAGTTTAGAATGATTCTAAACTAGCTCTTTTGGAGTCATCCAAAACTTCTTATTAATCTATATGAGTATGAATTTTTTATTTTTGCGGTTGTATTAACAAAACGCTGTAATGCATGTCAAAAACAGTAAGGCTTAGAAAGGGGTTGGATATCAGACTTATAGGTATCGCTAACAAGGTGAAAACCGAAGCGAAAGTGCCTAAGACAGTATCTATTAGACCCGCAGATTTCCACGGTATGACTCCAAAAATGCTTCTCAAAGAAGGAGAGCAGGTAAAGGTAGGTGATATCGTATTCCAAGATAAATATAGTGACACAATCAAGTATGCTTCTCCAGTTAATGGAACGTTAAAAGCAATTGTTCGTGGAGCGAAGAGGAAAATTGAAGAGATTGTGATCTCTGCAGATGCTACTCAAAGTTTTGATGGAGGAACACCAATCGATCATTCTTCACTTTCGGGTGAAGAAATTAAGAACACGATGTTAGCTGCTGGTCTTTGGCCATTTGTTAGACAACGTCCTCTTGATGTGGTTGCAGATCCAAAGAATGAACCGAAAGCAATTTTCGTTTCTGCCTTTGATAGTTCGCCATTGGCTCCAGATTTTGATTTCGTATTGCACGGAAAAGCAAAAGAGTTTCAAGCTGGGCTTGATGCACTTGCAAAATTGACATCTGGAAAGGTTCATCTTACATTGAATGGTAAGTCTCCAGCAGATGCAGCTTTTAAAGATGCAAAAGGAGTTCAAATCAACACGATTGTAGGAAAGCACCCAGCTGGAAATGTTGGAACGCAAATTCACCACGTTGATCCTATCAATAAAGGAGAATTCGTTTGGACATTGAACGCTCAAGATGTTGCGATCATTGGTCGCTATTTCTTAACAGGTACATACAATGCGAAAAGAACAATCGCATTGACTGGTTCTGAAATTAAAGATCCTCAATATTTCGAAACGATTATCGGGGCGAATGTTGCAGATATTTTAGACGGTAAAATTACAACAGATAACGTTCGTATAATTAGCGGTAACGTTTTAACTGGAAATAAAATTGATCAAGATGGGTACCTAGGTTTCTATCACAATCAAATTACAGTTATTCCTGAAGGAGATCAGTTGAAGTTCTTTTTGACGAAAGGATGGTTTGGTCCTGGATTTGACAAATTCTCAAACTCTAGATTATTCCCAACCTTCTTATCGACAAAGAAAAAATTCAGATTAGATACAAACCTGAATGGTGAAGAAAGAGCATTTGTAGTTACAGGTGAGCTAGATAAAGTATTCCCATTTGATATTTTACCAATGCAATTGGTGAAGGCAGCTATAACAAATGATATTGATGGAATGGAAAACCTCGGTATTTATGAAATGGCGCCAGAAGATTTTGCATTGTGTGAATATGTATGTACATCAAAAATCGATATTCAGGATAAAATCCGTCAAGGACTTGACGTGATTGCAGAAGAATGTATGTAATTACTAAAATTCGAATTCAGTGAAGTTTTTAGAAAATATAGTTAATAAAATGGAGCCTAAGTTTTCCAAAGGAGGAAAGCTTGAAAAATGGAATCCAGTATACGAGTCATTTATTACTTTGGCCTTTACGCCAAAGCATACGACTAAATTGGGATCGCACATTCGTGACGGTGTTGATTTGAAAAGAACAATGATTACCGTGATTATTGCGATGGTTCCGGCATTATTGTTTGGAATGTACAATACGGGACATTACGAAATGGTTGCTGCATCTGGAAACCTTGATCTTGCTTATGGAGCAATGTTTTGGGATAAAGTACTTGCAGGAGCTGCAGTTGTTGTCCCCTTGATCATTGTTTCTTACGGTGTTGGACTTGGGATTGAGTTCATTTTTGCCATGAGACGCGGTCATCCTTTACATGAAGGATTCTTAGTTTCTGGAATGCTTATTCCATTGGTTATGCCAGCAGACGTTCCATTGTGGATGGTTGGTGTGGCAACAGCATTTGCAGTTATTATCGGTAAAGAGATTTTCGGAGGAACTGGAATGAACATACTGAACGTTGCATTAACATCAAGAGCATTCTTATTCTTCGCATACCCAACTTCAATGTCAGGTGACAAAGTATGGATGTCAGGATTGACAGAAAATCTTGGTAAAGTTAAAGATGCAAAAGAGGCAAATCCTGAAGTTGTTACTCAACTAGCTGAAAATTTAGACGGTTTCTCTGGAGCAACACCACTTGGTGATTTAGCTTCATTCATGACGCCTGATGCTGTTCTTAAAGGTGAAAACATTGAGGCTGGTGCGAATGCAATGGAGAAGTTTACTTCAGAATATTCACTATACGATTCATTTATGGGTTTCATCCCAGGGTCAATAGGTGAAACTTCGACATTGGCAATATTGATTGGTGCCGCGATATTATTAATTACTGGAGTTGGTTCTCTTAGAATCATTGCTTCTTTCTTTGCAGGTGGATTCCTTATGGGAGTTATCTTGAACGCAGCGGGTGGTCCATATTTAGATTTACCTCCTGTTTATCATTTAGTATTAGGTGGATTTGCTTTCGGTGCTGTGTTTATGGCAACGGATCCAGTATCGGCCGCACAGACTGCCAATGGTAAGATAATTTACGGATTGCTCGGTGGTATGATGGCCATTCTAATACGGGTATTGAATCCAGCCTACCCAGAAGGAGTGATGCTGGCCATTCTATTCATGAACGTAATGGCACCGATCATCGATCACTATGTGATTGCAGCGAACATTAAGAAACGATTAAAACGAGTTAAACAAGCGTAATTATGGCAATTAATAAAGACAGTAACGGCTATACGTTCACATTTGCGATTACTCTTGTAGTTGTAGTAGGGACAATCCTTGCGTTGTTAGCAACAGGATTGAAAGATCGACAAGATCGAAACGAAGAAGTCAAAAAGCAGCTTGATATTTTATCTGCAATAATGGACGTTGATAAGAAGAAAATCGATCGTTCAAATGCAGAGGAGAATTTCAAGAAATTCGTAGACCTTGATAAAGCCATTGTACTTAACAGTAAAGGTGAGGTGTTGGAAGGGATTTACGATGTCAAAGGAAATGTAGTTGAAGGAAAAGCTTTCGATGTTGATATTCGTAAAGAATTCAAGGATAAAAAAAGAAAAGCTGAACATAGAAATTATCCTTTGTTTTTAGGTGAAGATGAAAAAGGGAAGACTGTTTATGTAATGCCGGTTATTGGTAATGGACTTTGGGGACCTATTTGGGGAAATATTTGCCTAGGTGCTGATATGAACACCATTAAAGGAGCTTCATTTGGACACAAAGGAGAAACACCTGGATTAGGAGCAGAGATTACTCAAAAGTTCTTTATAAATGGATGGGTAGGAGAAAAACTTACAGCTGAAGATGGTGTTTTTGCACCGTTTAAAGTGGTTAAAGATAATTCTGGAGCTTCAACCGATTCTAAAGTTGATGGAATTACAGGAGGAACAATTACTTCTAAAGGAGTAGAGGAAATGGCGAATCGTTGTTTGGAAGTATATGTGATATACTTCAATAACTTGAAAACAAAATAGAGATGAGCGAAGGAATAGAAAATAAAAAAGCTCCAAGAGAGCCGTTGTTCTCTAAAAAGAACAAAAAACTGGTTACTGAACCATTAGCAGATAATAATCCAGTAACAATTCAAGTATTGGGAATTTGTTCCGCACTTGCAATTACTGTTCAAGTTGAGCAAGGTGTTGTAATGGGTGGAGCAGTACTTTTCGTACTGGTACTTGGTAACTTGATTATCTCATTATTGAGAAATTTAATTCCATCACGTATTCGTATTATCGTTCAATTGGTAGTCGTTGCAGCATTGGTAATTATCGTAAACGAAGTACTAAAAGCCTTCTTACCCGATGTCTCCGAGAAACTGTCCGTTTTTGTCGGGCTGATCATTACGAACTGTATTATTATGGGACGTTTTGAAGCTTTCGCCATGGCAAACAAACCTTGGCCTTCTATCATGGATGGAATTGGAAACGGATTGGGTTATGCTGGATTGCTTATTCTAGTTGCTGTCTTTAGAGAGTTGTTCGGGTCAGGTTCGCTATACGGTGTTAAATTATTGGGAAGTAATATACCTGGTGAAGAGTGGGGATTGTATACGATGGGCTATGTGAACAACAACATGATGATCTTGCCTCCAATGGCATTGATCATAGTTGGAATCATTATTTGGGTTCAACGTTCTCGTAATAAATCATTAATCGAAGAGCATTAAGCCTTCAGATAATTATCTGAATTAAAAATTAGATTATGGAAACTACATTAGATATATTCATAAAAGCCATCTTCTCGGAGAACATGATTTTTGCGTACTTCCTCGGGATGTGTTCATACCTCGCAGTATCAAAAACGGTTAAGACAGCAGTTGGTCTTGGAGCAGCAGTAATATTCGTATTGCTTGTTACTGTTCCGGTGAACTACTTATTAGAAAACTACTTATTGAAAGAAGGAGCATTGGAATGGTTGGACCCATCTTTTGCGGAAATTGATTTAAGCTTCTTATCATTCATTATGTTTATTGCCGTTGTAGCATCAATCGTTCAGTTGGTTGAAATGCTGGTAGAGAAATTCGCTCCTGCACTTTACGGAGCACTTGGGATTTTCCTTCCACTTATCGCAGTAAACTGTTCTATTCTTGGTGGTGCATTGTTCATGCAAGACCGTCAGTACTCAACAATCCTTGATGCAACAGCATTCTCTTTAGGATCAGGTATTGGATGGTTCATCGCTATTGTTGCAATTGCAGCAATTAGAGAAAAGATTCGTTATTCAAACGTTCCAGCTCCTTTAAGAGGATTGGGAATTACTTTTATCATCACAGGGTTAATGGGAATGGCTTTCATGAGCTTCTCAGGAATTAAATACGCTGATGATACTAAGAAGGCTAAAGTAGATGCACCTGATCCAGAAAAAACCGGTGAAGTTACCGTAGATTCTGGAAACACGCTGAGCGCTGCTGTTGGTAATACTAATATCATTAATAAAGAAGACTAGAAATGGGATTAACATTAGGATTAACGTTAGGCGTATTTTTACTTGTAGTATTGGTGCTTGTTGCCATGCTTCTTTTCGTAAAAGCAAAATTATCTCCCGCAGGTAAAATCACGATTGATATTAACAACGGAGAAAGAATTATAGAAGTTGATGGTGGATCAACTCTTTTAAGTACACTAAGTAACAACGGAATCTTCTTGCCATCTGCGTGCGGTGGAGGTGGAACTTGTGTTCAATGTACATGTCACGTTCTTGAAGGTGGTGGTGGAATTCTTCCAACGGAAGAACCGCATTTCTCAAGAAAAGAGATTGCAGCGCATATGCGTTTGGGATGTCAAGTGAAGGTGAAAGAGAACATGAAGATCGAAGTTGAAGAAGAGATTCTTGGAATTAAAGAATGGGAAGCGAAAGTAGTTTCAAACTATAACGTTGCAACATTTATTAAAGAATTCATCGTTGAGATTCCAGAAGATATGGATTACAAAGCAGGTGGATATATCCAAATTAAGATTCCTGTTTGTGAAACTAAGTTTACTGACATGGATGTTTCAGCCCATCCTTTAGATCACCCTGGAGAACCGGATAAATTTAAAGCAGATTGGGACAAGTTTGGTCTTTGGCCACTTGTTATGAAAAATGACGAAGAAGTTGTTCGTGCATATTCAATGGCATCTTATCCTGCAGAAGGAAGAAAAATTATGTTGAACGTTCGTGTTGCGACTCCACCTTGGGATCGCGATAGAAATGCTTGGATGAATGTTAATCCTGGTGTTGCATCGTCTTACATCTTCAACCTTAAAGAAGGTGATCCAGCGATTATTTCAGGACCTTATGGAGAATTCTTCATTAATGAGTCTGACTCCGAAATGTTATACATCGGTGGTGGTGCAGGGATGGCTCCTATGCGTTCTCACTTGTATGAGTTGTTCAGAACATTAAAGACAGGTAGAAAAGTGAGTTACTGGTACGGTGGGCGTTCAAAAGCTGAACTGTTCTACATTCACTACTTCCGTGATTTAGAAAAAGATTTCCCGAACTTCAAATTCTACTTAGTATTGTCTGATGCTTTAGAATCGGATAATTGGGTAAACAAAAAAGACCTTAATGATCCGGAAGGTGATGGTTTTACAGGATTCGTTCACCAAGTGGTTATCGATGAGTACTTGATGAAGCATGAGGCACCGGAAGATATTGAATTTTATTTCTGTGGCCCACCAATGATGAACCAAGCGGTTCTTAAAATGTGTGATGAATGGGGAGTTCCAGATGAAAGCGTTCGTTTTGACGATTTCGGTGGATAATTTCAAATTATATACGTAAATTGAATCCCTCTAGGCGCTGCTTAGAGGGATTTTTTTATACGCCAACACTGGGTTTTAACAAAAAATTAAAGATTGGCATATAATTTGCAAGTGTTTTGGTGGACTTAAATTACATACTATGAAACATTCATACATTATATTGACTTCATTACTGGTTCTTTCAGCATTGAACTCATCCGCGCAAAAAAGCGCCAACTTCGAAAGAGACTACGAGCCTATTCGAAATGAATTGAAAAGTTGGGATGGCGTAAGAGGCGCTTGGCTAGCTGACAATCTTCCTGCCGTTGTTAATCAACAACCTGTTGGAGTAAGAAATTTCCCAGAGAACATGACACCGCATCAGGTGTTGTCAATGGTTCCAAAAACGACATTGAATAGAATGGAAAGTGCGATTGCTTCGCATCGTTCAGATCCAGTTGATGGAGCTTTCTGGACTGAAATGAATTCAGTAATTTCGAACGTATCATGTGCTCCTACTTTAGGAAGATCGTATGGTGATCCACACTTACAATCGTATGACGGAGAACGTTTTTCTTTCCAAACTGTTGGTGAGTTCGTTTTGACAAAGTCAGGTGACTCTAAAATGGAAGTTCAATCGCGACAAAAAGCGGTTCGTGAAGATTTCTCATTGAATACTGCCCTTGCAATGAATGTTGGAGGCGATAGAGTTTGTCTTTATGCCGAAGATCATCCAGATGGAAATACAACAACACCTGTTCGTTTAAATGGACAACCGTTGAATATCGGAACGAAGCCTTACTTTTTACCAAATGGTGGCGTTGTTACAATGTCAGGTGGTACGTATGTTGTCGATTGGCCAACTGGCGAGTCTGTAACTGCTAAACCGGGTAGAACTGCAGGAGTTTCTTTTTACAACGTAGGTGTAAGTGTTAACACATGTACACGCAGTTATTCAGGAGTATTAGGAAATGCAAATGGAATACGAAGAGATGATTTTGATGCACCTGGTGTTTCAGCTCCAATTAGTTTCTTCCCTTCTAGAAATGATGGAATGGCAAGAGATGTTGAAAAGCAAAGATTGAATTACTTAGCAAAAAATTTCGCAGATCTTCATAGAATTACACAAGCAACTTCATTGTTTGATTACGGAATGGGAGAATCTACTTTTTCTTTTACAGATAGAAGTTTCCCGAGATTTCACAGAAGTATTCGCGATTTAGATCAAGAGAGAAGAAACCGTGCAATCAGAAATTGTGAAAGAGGTGGAGTATTAGCAGCTGATATGAATAGTTGTATTTATGATAACGCATTTTTGGACATTCCACCATGTGTTGCACCAACACCTCCAGTACCAGTTGATCCTACAACAGTTGTTCCTGTTCGTGAGCCAGTTATAAACGATAATCCGGAGCCGCCAGTAAGACAGCCATCAACAGCACCAACGAGAGTGCCAACGCCAACAGGTGGAAGCGGAGGAAATGATCCAACGCCATTGGCTCCTGGAACTCCAACAACGAGACCGACACCGCCGGCGCCAACACCTCCTAGTACACCATCGACTAGACCTGTGCCGCGTCCAGCACCGACACCAATAACGAGACCGACGCCTAGACCAACAACACGTCCTACTCCAAGGCCAACACCTAGACCAACGACGCGTCCAACACCTAGACCGACTCCAAGACCAGTTTCGCGTCCTGCACCGAGACCAACTCCTAGACCTACATCACGTCCGACTCCTAGACCAACACCGAAGCCAAAGCCTAGACCTTCAACACCTAAGCCACGCTCAGGAAGAGGATAAAATATTAAAAGCCATTTGAACTTGTTCAAATGGCTTTTTTCTGATCCCTACTTTTCAACTGTTTAAGGAGTGGATGCAATTTATTACTTATCTTAAACGTCTTAGTGTTAACATAAAACTTCAGACATGAGAATTACAGTAATTGCATTTCTTTTAATGCTTAGCTTTCAATCAAACGCAACACATATCGTAGGTGGAGAAGTCTACTATGATTCATTGGGGATTGACACTTTGGGAAATGAATTGTATCAAGTCACTTTTGAGATTTTTCGAGACTGCTCCGGAAGTGGATTTGATAGTCCTCTAGATTACACCGTGTTTAACGCGGATGGAACAGTGTTCTCAGTATTTCTTATCCCTTTGCCTGTCCCAGATACATTAGCAGTTGTCTATGATGATCCATGTGTAACTCCACCCACTGATATTTGTGTGGAAAGAGCAGTCTATGTTCAAACGATAGCCCTTCCTATTAGTGTTGATGGTTATTACATCGTTTATCAAAGATGCTGTTGGGCAAATAATATCCAGAACATTGTAAGTCCTGATAGTTGGGGAATTACAATTAAAACAACAATCCCTGGAAGTGGACTTGTAACAGCCGATAATAATTGCGCTAGGTTCAATCAATATCCGCCTATTGCCTTATGTTCAAATAATACATTGGATTTTGACCATAGCGCAACAGATATTGATGGCGATTCATTGGTGTATTCAATATGTACACCTAAAACGACAAACATTTCCGTAGGAGCTCAGCCAAATCCAGAAGCGCCAGAACCATATGCTGATATTCCATGGGAGGTAGGTTTTTCAGGTGCATCACCATTAGGAGCTGCTTCAAATGTAACAATTGACCCTCAAACTGGAATGATGTCTATTACACCAAGCTTGGTGGGGACTTTTGTAATGGCGATTTGCGTGGATGAATACAGAAATGGGGTTTTAATTAATTCAAAATCCAGAACCTTTGGATATAGAGTAGTGCTATGTGATGAAGTGTCGCCATTGGTTATTGACATTAGCAATACCTCAGGGGCCTTAATAGGAGATCCAAGTGTTGTCATTGAAGATTGTGGTCCCATTGTTATACTGTTAAATCGAGATCTCGATACGCTTACTGAAGTGGTTCAAATAATCGTTTCAGGAACAGCAACAGAAGGAATTGATTTTAGCTCAATACCTGATTCGATTATTATGAATACTGGTGTCAGTACAGACACAATTATTGTCGATATATTTTATGATGGAATTACAGAAGGAGATGAAATATTGTCAATTACCACAATTGTCGATGATATTTGCGGTGGTGACCCCGACACAACTATCGGTTATTACACGATAAAGGATTACATAGACATGGAAATTAGTTATCTAGATAGTGTGAATTTCTGTGATGAAACAGAAGTCAATGGACAGATAACTTGCGATGTGGTAAACGGCGTTGGTCCTTATTTCTTTTCATGGAATCCAAGCTTGTCCAATAGCTCAACATTGACTTTTCCAACATCACTTTTAGACCCCAACTTGAATTTTATGAGTGTCGAGGTGTTCGATCAATGTGGTAAGAATATTCAGTCGGAAGCAATTCGAGTGTATCTCAATTGTCCATTAGGGCCGCCCAATGTTATAACTGTCAACGGCGATGGTATCAATGAATTCTTTATTATCAAAAACTTGGAAGATTACGATCGGGTGAGTCTGATGATTTTTAATAGATGGGGCAATCTGGTTTATGAAACCGATAATTACCAGAACGAATGGAAGGGTACTGACATGCGAGGAACTGAACTCACTGAAGGGACGTATACTTATGTTGTAACGCCTGAAAGTGTGAAGTACATCTATGACGATGTT
>JAWUWJ010000061.1:0-8926 GCA_034111925.1 Crocinitomicaceae bacterium | reverse complement strand
AAAACGACTCTAATACAAAACTACCTCCTATTGAAATGCTAAAGGGGAAACCAGGAGATGTTAAACACATTTATGAATTACCATCCTCAACTAACTATAAAATATACAATCAAAAAGGTGATTTAATTGATTCCGGTTACGCAGAATTTATTGACTATACTGAATATAAAACTGGCACCTATTTTATAAAATATGATAAAAAAACATTGACATTTAAAAAGGAACACACTCCTATAATAAGTGAATCAAATAATAACTATTTATTATTGTTTTTAGGTTTAGTTGCATTACTTTTTCTAGTCTTTCTATTTTTCTTTGGAATTCGAGTGAAGCGTATAAAGAAAGAACAATTAGTATTACTAAAAGAGATTGAAAATTTAAAAAAAACACATATTGATAATCCGACTAGAAAACTCACAAGTACTAAAAATATTGATTTAGACAGAAATAAGATTGAAACCGAAGTTACCAATAAACTGAATGAAAGTGATTGGAAAATAATCAATCAAATTATGGAGAACCCTACAATTTCAAATAATGAATTGGCAAATCAAGTTTCATTAAGTGTTGAAGGAACTCGTTCCTCATTAAAAAAGATGTATCGGGCTTTTGAAATACCTTCTTCTCGAAACATGAGATTAACACTCGTAATCAAGCTTGTTCAGATTTCAAAATATGGCTAAGATAATCAACTAAACATAGCGCCAAATATCGTCACACTTAAAAAGTGTAGAGGTCATTTCACCCATCTTTCATCCCAAGTGGTGATGTTTAAGCAATAATAAAAACTGACATTTGGACGATAATTAATTTAAAAATAAAAATCATGAAAACAGTATTATTATTAATAACAGGAATGACTCTTAGCTTTTCTTCTTTTAGTCAAAACGAACCTAGCAAGAACCTTCCTCCTTTGGAGATGCTAAAGGGAAAGCCAGGAAGTGTTAAACATATTTATGAATTACCTTCAATAGTTGATTATAAAGTATATGACAAAAAGGGAAAGCTGATATCCGAAGGGAAAGGAAAATGGGTAGACTATACAAAATATAAAAAAGGCACATACTTTATTAAATATGATGCCCAAACTAAAAGTTTCGAGAAACAAAAAAAATAGTTTTTTTAAAACCATCTAAGCCTCGAAAAAATCGAGGCTTTTTTCTTAGAATGTCCTTATAAAAAAGTTACTCTTAAAATATTATGACTAATGCTAACATCATCTATATTCTATAGGGCAGTTGGTTTTAAATTGAAACAGTAAAGCAATTAATAAACTCCGCCAAAACTTTGTTTTGACGTTTTAGCAGAAAAAAGTTAAACCTCAAAGTCAAAGTTGTGGCTAATTAGGTAAACGAAAATTTGTACTTTTAAATCGCCCTACAAAAACATAGATAGGCGTTAGCAAACAATTCAGCATCGGGCATAAAATATATTGAGAAATGTGTGATATTTTTTCATTTCTGCGAATAATGTAATAACTATTAAATATTCAAATGTGGAAAAGGAAAAATTTGTTCAGATTATCTCAGAAAATCAGAATCTAATTTTCAAAATTTGTAATTCATATTGTTCCGACCAAGAAATCAGAAAGGATTTGGAACAAGAGATATTAATGCAGCTTTGGCAATCATTCGGAAAATTTGATGGCCGCGTCAAAATTACCACCTGGATGTATAGAGTTGCTTTAAATACTGCGATTTCATATTATAGAAAAAACAGTAAGCAAAGTGCACGAAAAGTTGATCTTGATATATCAATAATTTCCATTCCTGATATTGAATACGACCATCAAACTGATGAAAAGATTTTATTTCTCTATAAAGTGATTGAACGACTGAACAAAATGGACAAAGCTCTTGTTCTGTTGTACTTGGACAATCAAAAATATAGTGAGATTTCCGAAATTCTTGGAATATCAGAATCAAATGTTTCTACAAAGATCAGTAGAATTAAAAAATTCTTAAAGGAACAGATTAGTAACTATTAAAATTAAAAATTATGGAAATTGACGATTTACAAAAAGCGTGGGCACAATATGACAAAAAATTAAATGAAAACTTGAAACTTAACGAGCAATTGCTACGAACAATGAATTTAGATAAGTCAAAAAAAGAAATGAATTTACCTTTTGTTCATGAGTTAGTATCGTTGATAGTAGCTGGTATCTGTATGATATTCGTTATATCAACTACATACAAATTTGCAGGTAATTTAGAATTACTTTTATCAGGGATATTAACTTCAATTATAATTGCTCTGGCATTTATTGGAGCCTATAAAAAGATAAAGATATTATCAAATATAGATTACCATAAAGCACCCATTATTGATTTACAAAGGTCTTTATTAAAATTTGATAAATTATATTTAAAGTGTAAGAAAATTGAATTTATTTTGATTCCTGTGTTTGTTCTTGTAGCATTACCAATTTTGGCAATGGGTTCAAAAGGGTATGACATGTTAGAACATCGGGATAGATATTTAGCTATACTAATAAGTTCGATAGTATTGATTTATCCGATTGTAATATGGTTTTACAAGCGTGCATATTCAAATAAGCTTAGAAATGCAAATGATTTTATAAGTGAATTGAATGAGCTTGAGCTTGAAGAATAAATCGTTTGCTAACAAGGTATAAGTGGCATTAAAACAACCGCTTATACTTAATCGTTATATGCAAGCAATAAAAACAGTATGAATAGAATACAACATATAGAAAACGAGATTTCCGAGTTAAGAAATCAATTGCAAAATCATAAACTTTATAAAAACCTAAAGAATGTAGATGACATTAAAGTTTTTATGGAGAATCACGTATTTGCTGTTTGGGACTTTATGTCGCTTTTGAAATCTCTTCAAATAAAACTCACAAATGTTCAAACACCTTGGATACCATCTAAAAACGCAACACTTTCTAGATTCATTAATGAAATAGTTCACGGGGAAGAAAGTGATATTAATGAATTAGGAGAACCTAAAAGTCATTTTGAAATGTATTTGGATGCAATGAGACAAGCAAAAGCAAATACGACTGAGATTAATAATTTCATAAATCTTCTTGAATCTGACAATACCGTTGAATATTCATTGAACGAAATTAATATTGACAAAAGAGTTGCTGATTTTGTTACATTTTCATTTTCAATCATTGAGACGAATAGGGTACATCTTGTTGCCTCTGCATTTACATTTGGACGAGAAGATGTAATTCCTGATATGTTTATTGAAATACTCAAAAATGCTGATTCTGAGAACAAGTCATTTAGCAAGTTGACATATTATCTTGAAAGGCATATAGAATTAGATGGAGATGAGCACGGACCTCTATCCCTTAAAATGATTTCAGAACTTTGTGGTAATGACGATCAAAAATGGAGTGAAACTTTAGCAGTTGCAAAACAATCATTACAGAAAAGGATTTCGCTATGGGATGCTATTAGTGAATTGATACAAAAAGAAAAAGCAGCATATAACACTTAAGCATCAATGAATGGTCAAGTAAGGCTTGACTTCATTGTGCTTATTGTTGCACTCTGCCTTTGGTAGCGGATTAATATCGCTTCTATGGGGATTGAATAAGATCGTTCTTACCGATCACTGGATTTCAGCCAAGCACTTCTACATATTTGAGATGATTTCTTCCATCCTAATCCTCGTTTTTGGACGAACGATATATCATTTATCTCAAACTGCATCACAAAATCACTCGTTTTTGCACACCATTGGCCGCTCGCCCCGTTTGCAAGTAAAAACATATTAAAATACAGACACTTAAAATTCATTGCTTGGTTTTAATTTGTTTGTGGGCGGTCCTCTTTTCGGAGCGATTACAGAGACCGTTTCTAATGTGAGCAGTTTACATTTTGGACATTGATTGGGGTTATAATTGAGTTTTTCAATGGCGATTTGTTCCCAACCCATTTTTTGCTTCTCCCATTTTGGGAGCCCAAAATACGCTTTGGCCTTGTTTAAGGCTACCGACTTGTTTCTACTTGCCAAAATACCATAGTGTCGCATTCTTACAAAACCATGTGGCAGAATATGTAAGCAAAAACGACGGATAAACTCACTGGACTTTAAGGTCATTATTTTATTAGAACCATTGGCCTTGTAGTCTTTGTACTTGAAAGACACCGATGCATTGTCTATGTTCACCAAACGATGATTGGAGATTGCTATTTTGTGGGTATATCTGCCCAGATACTCTATCACCTGCTTGGGACCTAAAAAGGGTTGTCTGGCATCTACTACCCATGACTTACTCATTACTTTTTTAGCAATCTGTTGATCGATTGGCATCTGTTCTCGAACACAAGCCATGAACTTGGCTCTAAAAACAGTACTCATTGCCCGTTTGGGAAACAGATAATTGGATTTTCTTTTGGATGATTTTGGTGACTTGACGGGAAGCTTCCATTCTCCCTTTTCGTCCAATCCTCCGCAAGGAACGATACAATGTAAATGTGGATGCAAACTCATCGATTGTCCCCAGGTATGCAAAACGGATGTCATGCCAGGTTTAGCATCTAGATGTTTGGGATCTTTTGAAAAAGTCTGGATCGTTTGCCAAGAAGCTTTGAATAAGGCATTGTAAATTATCTTGGGCTCTCGAATAACCAGTGCGTTGAACTCGTGAGGCAAAGTAAAGACAATATGAAAGTAAGCCACGCAGAGAAGCTCTGATTCTCGCTGCTGAATCCATCTTTGCTTGGCTACAACCTGACATTTGGGACAATGCCTGTTTCTACAACTGTTATAGTTTACTTGTGTGTGTCCACATTCAGAACAGGCTCTTTTATGTCCACCCAAAGCACTTGTTCGGCATTGCTTAATAGCTTGCAAGGTTCGTAGAACCTGAGCGCTTGCTTTGTGGGCTTCTAAAAAATTGTGTTCATAGCGATGGAGAATATCTGCTATCTCGTACTTAGGACGCAATTACTTGCTGATATAAAGCGTATCAAAAGGACTGTGTGCATTGGTTTTGTTAAGTTTTGCCACGTGTAAATACATCATTGTTGTTTCGATGTTTACATGTCCCAACAGTTCTTTGATAGTAACAATATCAACGCCATCTTCTAACAAATGCGTGGCAAACGTATGTCGAAGAGTATGAACACTTGCTTCTTTTAGAGTACCCGATTGTTTAAGTGCCAAACCAAACGATTGTTGAACCGCAGAATGCCCTAAAGGATCACCTTTCTTTTTTCCGTTAAACAGATAATTTACCGGGAAAGAACTGCGTAAATATTTATCAAGCCCGATCAGTAAAGTAGTACTAAAGGGAACATATCTGTCATGATTCCCTTTACTTTTAACGATTCTAATTTGCATTCGATCTTTGTCGATATCGCTTATCTTTAAACGACAGACTTCGCCAACACGAAGGCCTGATTAATAGATCAGTGAAAACAAAAAACGTTGTTTTAAGCGTTGAGGGGTTTTAAAAAGCAACCGCAACTCATCTCTAGAAAACACAATAGGAAGTTTTCTGTCATTTTTAACCGTGGGTAATTTCAATACGCGATCTTCCATTCCATACAAGCGAAAAAAGAAACGTAAGCCATACACGGTATGCTTAAAATATGTTGAACTCGCCGTTTTCTCTTTTGCCAAAAGGAACAACCATTGGTTTACTTCATCTGGATCTAAATCAAGCAGCGATTTCTTGAAATGTAAACTCACTTTGGCTACCGCTCTAGAATAGTTAAATAATGTGCTTGGTGAATAACCACCGATGGTCATTTGCTCTTCGAATTTAGAGTAGTGCTCTAGAAAATCCGG
Source organism: Crocinitomicaceae bacterium (assembly GCA_034111925.1). GTDB lineage: Bacteria > Bacteroidota > Bacteroidia > Flavobacteriales_D > Crocinitomicaceae > UBA4466. Next base: position 3,145 of record JAWUWJ010000061.1, on the reverse strand, counting down.
AACTTCTCGTTTTGCTTGTTCTACAATTGTTTTTGCACTGTTGGGCTTGGTGTTTAACCATCCATGTTTTTTACTAGCTTTACTCATAAGATATTTTTATGAGCTTATACGTTTGATGGTTATGGTAGTCTTTAGCTACCGAAGGTTGAGTTCAACACTGTATATAGCAAATAGGACGTTCGGTGGTTTACGAAAGTTCTGTGGTTATTTGAAACACCGCCAAATCGTTGATTTGGCTTTTAAGAATGAATAAATTAAAAACAAAATACAACGATTTGGCTCAGTGCAAACTTGAAAGTTTATTGCTTTCTACTGCCCTACTTGCCATATACTAAACGTTGGAGTTAATGACCACTGTTTATGAAAAAGTAATTTAAATGCATTATTCTAATAATTACGATTACTTGGATTGATTTTTGCTTACAACCAAATAGAATATCATGTTACGTCAACTAAGGTTGAGGTTATAGGCGCTGTTGCTTTTGAGTTGAAAGCTTATATGATATAATTAAAATCAAAAATAACAAAATATGAAAACTGTATTACTAATATTATTTGTAGGGTTGTTTACCATTTCGTTCGCTCAAGAAAAAGACAGAGTAGATCAAATTTCGGTTACTATTGAACCATATAAACGTGCAACTAATGGTGCTTTTCATACTTTTTTAGCTTTAAAATGTTCAGATCGTGGCGTGGAATATATCGATGGATTTGATTTTGAATGGGGCTATTTTTATGAGCTAGAATTAAAAAGAACAAAGCTTGCTCAACCAATGGTAGATGCTGGAGATACTGATTATCATTTGATAAAAATCATCTCAAAAAAAGCTGTGGCTGATTCAACAACCTTTAAAACCCATCTAAAGGGTTGGGTTCAACTTACGGCAAATATAAAAGAGGATACTGGAGCATTCACATTTAACAATGATGGCACCTGCACATACCTTGGTGAAATGACCTTTAATTATGCTAATGAGTTTGAGGAAAAGTTAAGAGCCTTGAACAAAGCTACAGGGTACAAGAAGGGTACTTTTATGTTTTTAAAAGGAGAAATTCACCTGATCTCGTTGTAGAAGCTTTCTGTCTGTAATAAATAAGTAAAATACTAACCCCAACAAAGGCTTAAAAATCATACGGGGCTTATGCTTTGAAAGATAACTTATGGGTGAAAAACTATTCCTATCTTCGGAATAGCAATAGTATTATCAATCTATCTCAAAGAATGTTAAAAATCAACATATACTTGATTTGTAGAACTATTAATACAATCTTTGAGTGTAAATGAACTCTATTGATTCTGTTAGAAATCAGAATTATTCAGCACTAATTTAAGCACTAACGGATAAATTATGACGAAATTGAAAACAAGTTTTGTAGTGAAGAAATACAACGGAACACATAAGAGTGTTATGCTCTATTTAAGCTTTGGTTACAAAGAATACAATTCACTTACCAATAAGGAAACATATAAACCACTACGTTACTATACTGGTGTTACAGTCAAAAATACGGAATGGGATTCAATAAAAAAACTTCCTATCAATTCTAAGCAGTTGAAAGAGCTGCAAACTATCGAACAAACAGCAATAGATATATTCAGCTACTTAGAGCGCGGGAATGGTTCTATAACACCCGACTCTTTGCGTATTGAGCTGGATGAAAAGTTAAAGGGAAAAGAAATCGTTGTTCACGTGATTGGAATAGTGGATTTCATTGAAAAAGTCACGCTCGAATCTATGGGGAATAGATCACTATCAACAAAACGAGGTTATGAGGACTTAGCGAAGCGTTTAAAAGAGTTTCAAGAGAGAAAGGGTATAATCTTAACGGTAAAGAATTTTGACGAAGCTCAATACATGGATTTTATGGATGATATGCGTAATAGATTCAATCGCTTAAACTCTGTAACATCTACGTACAGAAAATTAGTTTACGTGTTAAATGATATTACTCGAAGATACAAGATTGAAGTATTCAACCCATCTGCTGAAATTGCAACTATTGACCAACCTAGTTTAGTAAAAGAAGAAAAAGTTTATTTATCGTTCTCTCAAATTCAGAAAATTTTGGATTACAATCCAATAGATACTAAAACTAAAAACGTTAAGTTGATATTCGTAACACTCTTATTCACGGGGTGCAGATATTCAGATGTATTTAAGATTCATCCAGAATACAAATACTCAAAAGAAGGGGGAAAGTTTAACTACGCTCGTTATATAGATCAAAAAACTAAAACGGATATTATAGCTCCTATTCTTCACCCATTGGAACAAGCATATAAAATTCATGGAGGATTACCTAAGAAAATTACGGGTTCTCAATTCAACCTCACAGTTAAAGAACTTGCTCAACAAGCGGGATTAACAGGATTAGTGAAAATATCCTATACAGATGCGAAAGGGAATAAGAAATTTGAAGAAAAGCCACTTTACAAATTTGTTTCTTCTCATACGGGTAGAAGATCATTTATAACAAACTTGATCAACTTTGTTCCCGTAACAGTTCTCAGTAAAATAACGGGTCATTCGCTTACCAATCAAAATGTAATCTTTGGGTACAACAAAATATCATTGATTGATAATGCAGTACTTTTTGTCAAGGAACTAAAAAGGGTTGCTGAAAGCAACCCTAAAGAATTTCCAATTCGATTAGTTTGATTTAGAAGTAATGTATGCATAGATTGCTTTTTTTGAATATCGAATTCTTCGTTGATTTATTCGAATTGGAGCAATTAAGTTTTTGTTGATAATTGCTCTTAGAGTGTTATCGCATATTCCAAGAATACGAAGCACTTCTTTTGTATCAAGCAATACGTCTTCCTTAACTGGCTCTATGCAATCATGATTTTTCGCCCCTTGATTTTTTTCTAATTCCAAGACACGCCCTTTTAAATCTGCATTTTCAACAGCCATTTCTTCCATCTTTTCAAGCAATCTTTCCAAAGACAGTTTTATTATAGTTAATTCCATCTTTTTCAGTTTTTAATTTTTATTGGTTTGATTGTAAAATCCAGTGATGTTGACCCGTCTATTCCGGTCCAAGCTGACCCGTCAATTTAAAGTGTCAAAAACGTGTTTTGAGTTGAGTCATTTAGGGTTAAAAATATGCATTAGTTTTCACTTGTGTTTTTTGCTCTTTTTCT
>JAWUWJ010000060.1:0-29192 GCA_034111925.1 Crocinitomicaceae bacterium | reverse complement strand
TGAGTTAAATTTGAACTGTAAAGATGAGGTTTGAAATTAATTTAGAATTCACTCAAGCATGGTGAATATTACAACACAGAAGCGAAACACTCAATATGGTGAATAAGCTCGTCTCAAAATACTCGTTAATTGTAGCTTCGCCTCCTAAATCATTACTTTATAAAGTAAAAGTTTGTTGTCCAAAAACTGAGCTGGAAAAAGCGATTACTACTGTTAATATTTGAATTGATTTTATCATAATATTTGTTTAATTATTAATTTATGATGCAAATCTACTCAGTACTATAGGCCTTTTGTTAATCAGAAAAGTTCAAAAAGTATTGATAAAAGTTCAATTTGATTGATACTGTTTTGGTGTAACTCCAAATTTCATCTTAAAAGCCTGAATGAAATTTGATAAATTCTCATATCCAATTTCCTCAAAGATATCTGATGGCCTTTTTGATTTGTTTTTTAGTAAGAAAGCAGAATGCTCAAGTCTTTTCTCTTGAAACCATTTACTTGGTGAGCTATGAAAGTTTTTCTCAAATTCTCTTTTGAAAGTCGACACACTCATATTAGATAAAAATGACAGTTCTTTTATTGTTAGTTTATTTAAACTGTTGCTTTCAATTGTCTGGACAAATTTTCGGTTTTGATTGTTACTATTGTCAATTAAGGAATAAAGAAAATCTAAACCTTTTAGGTCCATTAGATATAGCATTATTTCCTCAAACTTTACGTTTAGAATGTTTTCTTGAATTGATTTTGAAAACTTTGATATATCTAAGAGACTATCAACGAATCTTTTTATAAATGAATCATAATTAAATGAATATGTTGAGTATAATGTTTTAGAATTAGATGTTTCTAATTTAAATTTTCTTATAAACTGAAACACATCTTCGTTGGAAAAGAAAAATAGAATGCTGCGATAATATTTTAAATCGCTAGAAAGCTTTTCAGTCATTAAACAATGTCCAGATTTCATCAATAGAAATTGAGAGTTGTCTATTGAGTATGAAGAATTGTCGAAAAACACTTCTTTAGTACCTTCTTGAAGAAAGCTAAACGTATTTTTATTAAGTAAGATTTGTTGTTTCGATATTTCAGTGTTGCTTTCATAATCATAAACCATGATAGACTTCGAATAACTTAAATTTAATTCGTCTGGTAATGTTATTGTCTTCATTGGTTTCTAATTGTCTCTAACGGTTCGGCTATGAGCAGTAGCGTCCTGAAAGGCGCTATTGCTTAGAGGTTTTGTGTGTGCCTTGAATGGTAAATATAAATAAAGTTCTTCTAGGAATATTTAAAAGAAAGTCCAGAGAGTGAAAGTCTCTTATGTGCTGGGGTGGAGTTACTACATTTAACGGGACAGTTTAGTTAAGATAGTTAAGCAAGCATTAACTATTTTAAATTGGACGAATGAAAGCAAGAAAAAAGTTCAGCAAGGAATTCAAGCTGAAAGCCATTGAGATGAGTAATAAAAGTGATAGCATAAAAGACGTTGCTATAAGTTTGGGGATTCGGGAAGCCTTGTTATATCGCTGGCGAAAAGAGTTCTATCAAAAAGAAGGAGAAGTCTTCTCAGGTTCAGGAGTTATATCAACAATACAAGATGCTGAAAAAGAAGAACTGCGTCGATTACGCAAAGAGAACCGTAATTTGAAATTAGAACGTGATATATTAAAAAAGGCGGTAGGCATCTTTTCCAAGAACGACTGAAGCGGTACGAGTTTATCAAGGAGCATCATTGTATGTTTCCAGTTGAAAAGATGTGTACATTCTTGCGATTGAGCCGTAGCAGTTATTACAGTTGGGTAAATCGCAAGCCATCGATACGAGAGCAAGAAAATAAAGTATTAGAAAAAATGATTTCAGAGATTCATGTAAAAAGTAGAGGGACTTATGGAAGTCCACGAATAAGCAGAGAATTACAAGAACTTGGATTTTTAGCTTCTAAATCAAGAGTTGCTCGATTAATGAAATCAAATGGTATTCAAAGTAAGATTCGAAAGAAGTGGAAGGTAACAACCAATTCAAATCATAAATATCCAGTTGTTCCCAATAAATTGAATCGAGAATTTACAACGAAAAATCCAAGTGAAGCCTGGGTATCAGACATTACATATATCGCAACAAAAGAAGGCTGGCTTTACTTGACTGTCATTTTGGATTTATGGGATAGGAAAATCATTGGCTGGGCACTCAGTAAGACAATGTGCGCAAAAGACACTGTTATTCCCGCTTGGAAAATGGCAAACGATAATCGAAAGATTAATACTCCGCTAATTTTTCATTCAGACAGAGGAATACAATATGCTTGCAAAGAGTTTACTAATTATCTAGGTAGAGACGAGCTAGTGACACGAAGCATGAGTAGAAAAGAAGAAAAAGCACTGCTTTTGAAGGATTGGGATAATGCTGTGGCATAAAGCTTCTTCAAAACATTAAAAACAGAACTAGTATATCATCAGGATTACGAGACTAGAAAAGAAGCTGAATTAGCAGTATTTGATTACATCGAAACTTGGTACAACAGGCAAAGAAGACATTCAGCATTAAATGGAATGACAATATTAGAATTTGAAAAATTGAATTACAAAAAACAAGCAGCTTGATATACCTTAACTAATTTGTCCAGTTTTTCGTAGGAATTCCAGATTGAAGTGTCAAATATTCTAGTGCAGTAAAATCTTCAATTCCGGTAAGGTCAGTTATGCCGTACCCGGTGAGATACAGATAATCTACTGTGTCAATGGCACTAGTTTGAGTAACTCCATCTGGACTTCCAAAATCCAAGCCCATTGCAATTAATAATTGCTCAAAATTTGAATCTGGAATTGAAGTCGTTTGAGAAAAGCTAAGATTTATTGTGAACAGAAAACATGTTAGCACTGACCATTTCATAGACCGAATTTTAATTCAATTTAACCAAGTTAGTATCTACTTTTGCTCACATCAAGTGTTTTTGACATCATCTCAACAGGGTATTTTAATTTGTGTTGTTTCATGAACCCAAAGTTTTGCTGTCGTTCGTATTATTTGCGCAGCAAATACATTGCCGATCGCCTTTTTTAAGATCTCTGCATCCGCCTTTGCATCTCGTAACTCTTTCTTTAAACGTGTGATCTCTCGTTGTTCATCCGCAAGCTTTGCTTTACCATGACCTGGAAAACTGTTGTGTTGATAATCATCTTGCTCTTTTTTCCAACGATGGATCAGCTGAGCACCGACGCCCAGCTCACGTGCTGCTTTGGCAACATTACCCTTTTCTTCTGACAACTTCACTGCGTTCCGTTAAAGACTGCGGTGTAACTTCTTTTCTTTTTTGACATTTTGCTAATTTAAGTTCTAGCAAGAATATCTTAACTCACTGTCCAGTCTAATGTAGCACTTCCATTTGTAAAACCTCCACCTCTAAAAATTCGAGTTACAACGCTAAACGCATCATCCTGATCCAAATTAACTATTGTTTTATAAAACGAACATTTTGAGAAATACCATCGTAATTAAATAAACGTACGATATAACAACCTGATTCGAGTTCGTTAATATTAATATACATCAATTGATTTACCTCCTGTACACATTTAATTTTCTTAATCACCTTCCCTCCAACGTCAAAAAAAACAACATTTGATTCATCATCTTGTACTTCGATATTGAGTTCTATTGTAATATTTTCCCCTCCAGGGTTTGGATAAATTGTCATGTTTGGAGCATTGTTACCAATACAATCGATCGAAACAACATCAAAATACTCTTCGATGCCGTTAAAATCAGTTTGCTTTAACCTGTAATAATTAACACCTTGAAACGGATCAGTGTCAGTAAAGGAATAATTAATTGTTTGAGAGCTATTTCCTGCTCCTTGAAATATTCCAACTTCCTGAAATATTATTCCATCATTAGCTCGCTCCAATGTGAAAAAGTCATTATTGTTTTCGGAGGCTGTTGCCCAGTTAATTATTGCTTTTCTGTCTGCACAATTGGCATCAAAGTATATTAATTCAATTGGGAGTGGTGAAGTTATAAGGCTTTTTGTACCGATATAAAATGTGTTTGAAAGGTTCGAGGTAGAAAGTCCATTTCTATTTACTTCCAAAGGGGTGTTATCGCTTGTTGATGCAACAAATGCTCCTACGGTACTAGTCGCTAAAGTTACATTTAAATCAACAAGTGAAAAAGGATTGAAGCCTGTTCCACCAAATCGCATAGAAATATTAGAACCGCTTGAAGCAAACCCATTCGCTGTTGATACAACCCAGTATGAATTGGATATGCCCTCAACTAAAGTTCCGCCTGCCCAAGAAGGATCTAAGTGAGACGCAGGATTTGAGCCAGAAAGATAAATTGGATTGTGGACAACGCTTATCGTTCCTCCAGTAGTCAAAGCAGCAGAACATCCTTGCCATAACGGGCGGTAATCAATCGTGGAGGTTCCCATTGGGAAATGACCAATAGATGAAGGGATAGTAGTTGATGTAACATTGTCAAACCAACGCGTAAATGTACCTCCGTAAAGCCAACCCGAATTGTATGAAAGTGTTCCGGGTATTGCTGCTGACGTTCCAAGTTTAAGAGTGAATCCTGCGAGGTTGGTCTTTCCCAGCGTCATCGTCAGATTATTTTTTGCAGTTACGTTTGTTTCTAACGTAATTTGAGGAGATATTGAAAAGGTATTATTGATGGAGATGTTGTGAAATTCTATATCGCCATTTCCACCTATTGTTTGCGGGCCGACGCCATAGAAATTTATATTACTGGTACCGCTAAAAAATGTTCCTGGATTAAAAAAATTCCCTACAATATTGTAAGTACCATTCCCTTGGGTAGTTCCTGCATTATTGATAGTAGAAATGTTTATAATTCCATCATTGGAAATGGTTGCGGTATTGTCAATATTGAGCGAATCCATACTAACTACTGTCCCTGCTTGAATAGAGATATAAGCACCGTTGTTAGAAATGATTTGTGCCTTTATTCCCTGTGTCGACAATATAAAAACTGCACAGAAAATCAAAAAAACACTTTTGTTGATTTTTTTTGAGCCTTTCATTCTTTCTAAGTTAATTGACATTTGATATTTATTAAGTAAAAAAATGAATAATAGAGATGCTATCTAACCATGGTTAGCGATAGGATTCTATTGTTAGCATTAACCTGTGCTCCCAAATCAGAAATCTGTGCGTCAACTTTCCACCTAACCTCAATAGTTTGACCAGCAACAACGGTCGCAACTCCCTGTAAATAGACATCCGATGGTGCCGATAAGCTTGTTCTTGTTCTTCCAGAATTAGGAATCAAGACACCATTTGCATAAAGACTAAAAGTAGCCTCATGATTAACTGATGTAACAAAACTAGTAGACCCTACTTGAAATATTGTTCCATTAACAATGCACCCAATAGCGGTAAAACCTGTAATAGCACCCACATTAGTACCAATATCCCCCGTATAAGTCGAAGCGCCAGTATTGGCTACGCCACCTGCACTTGTAAACATCACGAAAGAAATTAATGACCCAAAATTGATAGAAGAAGGATTTGTAGGTAATGAAAGTGTTCCAGCGCCAAAAGATAGAGCTCCAGCCTTTGTTAACAACCTGCCAGATACTGTGCAAGCATCACCTACAGCTACTGCAGCACTGTTGGAAAACATTGTTCCTTGAATCGTGGTTGAGGCACCTATACCTATTGCATCTTGTGCTATCCAATAAATGTTTTCTGGAGATGCTCCATTTATTAAAGTTACGACAGTACCTGCAGCGGTGTTAAATGCTGCACTGCCTCTAATAATAAATAAGGAGTTAGGATCACCCAACCCATCTAAAGTAAGCGAGCCTGCTATAGAAATTGCGCCCGTGATGGTATAAACTCCAGGAGTAAGAATTTCTCCTGATCCAAAAGTCAGAATATGCGTTGTATTGGTTACTGGAATATTAATTATATCCGCATAAATCAAGTTTAAATCTGCTGCGGCTGCTAAAGTGTTAAAGCCACTTGAGGAAACAGCATTAGGTATGTCACATTGTGCATTAAAATTGACGATATAAGTTCCTTCACTAGGAGTCAAAGTCATTCCGCCTAATAGTACATCTGTTGTTGAGGTGGTTGTAGTAATTGTTCCTGCATCAACAGAACTATATCCATCTGTGTTTTCCAGCACAAATTCAGTAGTAGCCAATTGCGTCGTATTTGTTCCTAGCACTGCAGTTGGGGCCAAAGGAGTTCCTGTAAACTCTGGAGAGTCTGAGAATACCGCCAATGCTGTTCCGGTTTCATCGGTTAAAGCTGTCGATAAACTTGTTGATGTGAAAGAGCCTAATGTTGCGGCATTATCTACCGATGTTACTTCACCTGTAAGATCAGAATTACTATTCGACATTAAAGCAATCCAATTAATTCCGTCGTAGAAATTGAACTGATTCGTTGATGTATTATAAGCCATCAATCCATTTGCAGGTGCGCTAATGAGATCTCTTTCAGCTTCAGTCATCCGAGGAATGAGTATTCCTTTAGTAGTCGTTCTCATTTCAAGGATCGATGATGGGTCAGGAATAATAGCAGCGTCGCTTATCCCCATTGACTGCGCATATGTGTTGCTTGCGTTAAAGAATAAAGCGAGCAACAGAATTAATGAAGCTAAGAGATTTCGAAAACTAAACTTTAAGCCTTCAATTATTCTATTGATGAATAACATTTTATTTTTCTGAAACTGCTTTTCTAGAATGATTATATCTGGTTTTTTTTCAAGGCGGCTTATAAATTCTATCTCTGACTGAAAATATTTGACCAATCTACCTCTTTTGGAAAGCTTGTCTTTTAACATCGTTCCAAAATATCGATTGTCGTCTATAATGTATATCGTGATCTCCTTTTTCATAAGACATAAATTAAGTTCAATTGAATGCTTCAATAAACACGCCGTGAATCTATTTCCTTAATATGACACTGTTTAAGCTTGTTTTGACGTGGACCTTTTTCTCAGAATGGCACTTTTTTTCTCAAATTGGGATTTCGTTTTGAGCATTTTCCATTTTTGGAGTTACTACATTTAACAGGAGGTTCTGTGGCATTAATCAAATTAGAATCTGAAACTTATTAATTGAGGAGTGAATTAAGCAGCTAAAGAACAAAATGTTTTGAACGTCGTTTTTCGGATCACAACAAAACAAATGAATTGTTGGGAATATGTGGGAAAAGAAAAAGACAACCAACTGTTAAACAATTGATAGGGTTTATTAGTTGTGAGCCTGACAAAGAGAAAGCGACAAGCTTTCGAAGAATTAAGCTCGGCTTATAAAGGCCGACAAGCTTACTGAAGGATCGTTCGAATCCTGCTTCTTCAAAGAAACGTTATTGCACAAAAAAAGCCTCATCTCTCGATGAAGCTTTTAATAATACATTTGACCCCTAGCGGGGAAACTTCGGACTTTTTAATGGAGGACTTTGAGGGGTTACTTCAATTTTCAACGAGGGTGAATCTGAACGATTAAAATTCCTTTTGTTCGATATTACTTAAGTTGGTTAACGGATTATCTAACAATCATTAGTAACGGCGACGGCGATCTAGGCTAGAAAGTCGTACGGACTTCTAACTAAAACTTGTTTTCCGAAGAAGGAAAATATTGATCCGAAACCCTTGTAAACACTGGGTATTTTATTTTTTAGCGGTGAATTTAGTGCTGAAAAATAAAAGTCAAATTCAATCCACATCAATAAGGTTCAATCCACATCAATTGAGCTCAAATTTAACGTTTAATTAAATGCAATTAGGTTAAATCCAACCAATTTTGAGTTTTCTCACCAACAATAATATCAATAAAGTGAATATTCGATTGACTATCCAATCCTCTGATTTTATCAATTTCAAGTTCTCTACTTTTAATAGGTTCTGATCATTTTTTCCATTCAATTCCATCAAAACATTTTACTTCTTACTAATCGATGTAAGAATAATTCTTTCAGGATTTGAATACTACAAGTTAATTTCAATTACAGGGTTTGTTGTTTCATTCGTCATTCTATTTTTAATTGGAAATCATTCAGCCAATGATATTTTTGACGTCTCATTTAGGAAGTTCAAAAAAGAGGTAAAGCTTATCGTGATCTTGTAAAATTTACAACAGTTTAATGATCTGGAGCACGATTTTATGACTTGAAATATTCGGAATTAATTAAACTACTCCAAGAGGACCATGCCAATATAAAATCTGAATGCAAAATGGTGTTCTTGATTCTTTTGAAAAACGATCTAACTATTTTTTGGACTTACTGCATTCTGTGCTTTCATAACCTGCGGACGTTATACGGCTAGACATTTAGTGAGTCTTACAACGAAGTTGAGTAAAATAGAAGACTTAATTCAGTTAATAGAAGAAGTCAAATTTGATTCAAAAAGAACAAAACCCGAGAATTAGCCGTAAACCTCTGCGAGCTATATGCACAAAGGGGTATAGAGAGACGGTTTACAGATCGTTGATATTTATTTACAATTCGCTGACGATTATTTACGGCCCGTTTACGGGATGATAAATGTTGCTTGTATTGAATTCTCATTGAGCAAATATTTCGTTATAACTCAATCTCATAATACCCAGCCTTTATAGCATATTCAACAAGTCCTATACTATTCTTTATACCCGCCTTGCTCAGTATATTGTTCCGATGACTCTCAACGGTCCTTTTACTTAAACTTAATTTTTCAGCGATTTCAACGCCAGTTAACTGTCCACAAATGAGTCTTAAAACTTCCACCTCTCTGCAAGATAATTGTTCTCCTTTGAGGTTACGGAAATCATAAGGAAGCTTAGATTTAGACTGTTCTATAAGAACTTCTGTTACCAATTCTGTAATAAAATAATCGTGTTCTTGTAAATGTCGAATAGCTTCACACAACTCTATAAATGAACCACCTTTAGGAATGTATCCGTTAGCACCTTTGCTCAACAGTTTAGCTACGAATAAGCGTGAATCATGCATACTTAAAATCAGAACTTTAATCTTAGGATAGTACCTTTTGATCTTGACAATAGCTTCATGTCCATTCATTACAGGCATATCCAAATCAAGAAGTACAATGTCAATTGGTGTGGATCGCATAGCATCCAGAAGTTCTTTACCATTAGAGGCTCTAATTCGAACATCAAATAGAGATTCTGAATTTAACAAATCTGAAATTGATTCCCTTAGAATTTCATGGTCTTCAGCTATAGCAATTCTTACCGTCTTTTCCATAATTTAGTATTAATACTAACTAATTTACATTATGAAATTAGTATAGCCATAGAATGAAGGAAAATGAAGTATAAGTTGACAAAAGGAAGGGCTAGAAATGGGTACATGTACTTGAATCATTCTACTCTTATTACAACATTTGCGCAAAATATTAGTACAACTACTTCATTTGTATATGAACCTTTAAATTTATAGGAAGATTTCTTTACTTTTCAATTGTCTTGCTCTGATTTGATTATCGAGACACAATTTTAATTCAATCAACCTTGGACTCTAAATGATGGGATTGGACATTTCCATAACGCCATTAATAATTACAATAATTGAGATTACATTTCTGTTTTCTCAGTTCCTACAATACCTTTCCACGCGATCCAAGAGGGAGAACTCTGCGCAGTTCATTGTTCTCAATTTAATTTTCGTCATTTACAATTTTTCCTTTATTCTAAACTTAGGTAAATCTTTGCCATCTCTTACGGGAAGTGTTATATCATTCGGAATAGGCTTGCTACTGATTGCTTACTTTCTCTTCTTCACGTTTAATATTTTAAAGCCAACTAAGAAGCATGTTAATCAAACAAAACTCTTTCTAATCCTACTAATTGCCTCATCACCTGTAAGCTTCTATTCATTGATTTCGGCACCGTATAGCACAGTAATGCCTAAATCATTGTGGGTTCCTACGGTTTCTTTCTTGTTATTCAGTGTGATCTTACTTGTTATACCACTTGTTTTGAAGTCCAAAATGGCAAGAGAGAAAACTCTCAAATACTTAGCTTTAACACTCCTACTAATGGTGCTTTCAGTTATTCCAAATTCTATCAATGAAGGATCTATATACCAAGTGATACTCTTGAATCTCTTGTTCGTTTTTGCCGCAACATATCAATTATACATGCAGTTTTTACATTCCAAAAAGGAAATGAATCAACTAAATAAACAGGGTTTCAATTTTGAACGGTCTATATCTGACCAAAAATCGGGAAGTCTTGATAATTTCGTTTTAACAAAAAGAAGACGTCAAGTTGCCAAACTTCTCCTTGAAGGGAAGAATTTTTATGAAATAGGAGATGAACTCAATATAGCAAAAGGTACAGTCACCAAACACGCTTCCGACGTTTATAAGGATACGAATTGTGTGGATATTGATGATTTCCTGATGAAATTCGGAGGTGAAATTAAGTGACCAATAATTGTTGGATTTCCAGTATCCATAGGATATTCCGATAGGAAATACGCTAGAATACGTCGGTCTATTTTGAAATTACGCCAGAATACGGCAATATAGTTTTTTAGCCTATTTATTGTTTTCGATATTGTAGAAATAACTCAATATTCTAAACATGACATTGAACAGACTAGACCTGAATACGCATTCACTTAATAAGGAAATACGTGATTGCATTGAATGGTGGCAAGCGCTAAATCTAAAAGGAAAAAAGCGCGTAAAACTAATGTACTTTGAAGAAGATAAATCCTTAGTTAGTAACATTATAAACGGGTATAGATTGACCCTAGAATGCTTAGAAAAAGCTGCATGATGAATTCGATTTCATTAAATCAGCAAGAGGAAATTGTATTGACCCATCTTTTACACGGGTTAACTGCTAAAGAAATTGGTGCGGGGTTGAGTAAAAGCAAAAGGACGATCGATCGGTATTCATTGAGATTGAACCAAGTGTTTGACACTAAAACACGAATCGGTTTGATCGTACAGGCGATTCAATATCCTAAATGGTATGCAACGTTAATTAGTACTGGAAATATGAAAGAACTCGCGTTAAAACCTTTTTTAGGAGCAAGACAAATAGAGGTGTTGAATTTTCTATTGGCGGGGCGTACCAATAAGGAAATAGCAAAATTGATGTTCATTGATCTTCGTAGTGTTGAAAATACGAGGAGAAGGATTGTAGATAAATGGGATTTATCTAACACTGCTGAACTTGTGAAAATTTCAATTGCAACAGGGTATTTGAAAATGAATTTTGAAATTGAAACAGATGAGTGAATTTAGTCTTTTGTCCGATTTGATTTCTTTGACCCCTGATGGATGCTCTTTAGATTTGAGCGAACGAAATTCAGGCGAAACTAAAAGAGAATTAAAACGACTATGGGGTATTGTTACAGCAAAAGAATTTGTCTTTAAGTTAATAGAAAAAGGATATGTCGATAAAGACTATCAATGTGATGAGTCAAGCTACAATTTGCGACTGATAGACTATGAATTGATACAGATGGTATTTATTGGCATAGATATCCGCAATCCTAAATCTGAATTGCCTTATCCGAGAGAGAAATTAACTGCCTATTATTATGGCTTACTGTTCAGATTGAATGTTCAAACGGATGAAAAACTTATGATTGAAGCTTTAAAAATGGGGATAATAGAATACACGGATGATACATGTACTTAATCGAATTGCATTATGTACGCATTTTCATGTCACTTATACCTATTTTTTCGATTCAGATAATTAACTCTTCTACCTAATTATAAATGAACTAGCCATGATTCTTAGTAAAGTAATATTTATCCCCTAAAACACAGTGGTTCAAGGTATATAAAACCGAGTTAAATTGTTTTATTATTGATTTATAACTAAAACATACCACCATGGCATTTAACGGAAGAGAAGGAGGACAAATTACTCTTGAACAAGGAGCAGATTTAACAGGGAAATATAGAGACGAGAACCCAAATCAACGAATAGCTCATTTTTTCGGAAAGGATATTCTTGAAGAGATTTTAGCACAATCTGGTTGTGAAGGAATTCGAATGTACTACGGGATCGATGAAAATGGAAATAAAGAGTTGGTGTTGGTTGGTGCCGATTCAAAAGAAAATGACATGACAGAATTCGTTGTTGATTTGTCTAATCCTTGCCCACCAACTTGCAGTAAACCAAACCCTTTAAACAGTTAAAGTCAATTGGATATACAATTAATATCGACAATTTCAATTCTTCTTCCTGCAATTGTTGGTGTAGTTTTCTTTAAGTCACTTTGGCGCCCCTGTAAAATTCTCTTTTATTTTGTTTGTATCACTGTTCTATTAGAAACAGTAGGAAGAATTATGTGGCACTATGGGATGAATAATCTTTTCCTATTTCATATCTACTCATTTGTGGAGTTTGGCGCGATATCTTTGATTTATTATCTAATTACCGCGAACAAGAACCAAAAAAGATTTATAGTTATTTTCCTGTTTGTTTTTCAAGGGTTTTCAGTTATTAATCTAATGTTTGAAGATCTTTCTGGGTTTAATTCGTTTCAAAGGCAAATCGAGGCCCTCATAGTTTTGTATTATCTCATTTCATTCCTCTTTGAAACTTCCAAAAACGATAGATACAATTTGAACAACCCATATCTGATATTGACATTTGGATATGTAATCTATTTCGTTGGGACTCTTTATTTGTTCATGTATGGAAAGAGGTTAACAGAAGCTTATGGCAGTTATTGGCTTATTCACAGTTCCATTAATATATTTTTGAATATCGTTTATTCAATTGTTTTTTTTATTAAGCCGCGGGAAAGTTAGACATGCTGATAAAGAATGAGATTAGGTATATTTACTGATGTGATTGGTTTTTCTGTTATTTAATTTTGTGTATCCATTTATTCAAATGGAAATGGGGATGCCGAAAACCATACTAAGAGTAGGCAATTTATTAATATAATAATATTTATGAAAAAATTAATTTCAAGAAAATTGTTTTTCCTGATAAGCTTCTCTTTGGTGGCTTTTTCTGGTTTTGCACAAACGAGAGATGTCAATGTCATTGGGATTGTCCCGTTCGGAGAGCAAGAGATTGCTTTTCTAGAAGAAGTAGAGGCACAAGGCGTTATCTATAAGACTTCACCTTTTAATTCAGGGGAATTAAATCAAAATGAAATTGCTCAAATATCTAATACAGGATTAGAAGGACAAGTAAAAGTAAGTGCAGAAGCATTAACTTTTGCACTTTATGCTGAGCTCATTGAGAATATTAATGGCATGACTCCTCCTCCTTTTACGAATATGCCAGTTGTAGAAAATGAGATCTTATTTTTCCAGAATGAAGGTCAAGTAGGTCAATATTTTGTTGATCTAAACAATTATATGGATAATGAACGTTTCCTAAATGAGGACATAGAAGATGAGGATAAATTGGATAATGTAGAAAGTTACTTCATTAATTACACTTCATATCGGAAAGCTGAGAACTCTATTTATGATTGGGAAAACAATGTGTTTACCGATGCCGAAATTGAAGAGTACATGACAAGTACTTATTTAAATGACGATGTAATCAAGACTTTATTCAACGAAGATCGATTAATTGGAATTGGTGATAGAGTGCATTTTATCGTTGATCACGACTTGGAAATTACCGTTGATAAGAATGACCTTGAAACTATAGAAATTCTTAGAGACATTGAAAACAAGGAAGATTTCGATAATCTGAGATACGCTATTCATCAAAAGTACATTGTGAGATCAAACGGAATTGAGCAATTTAACGGTAAAGGCTCATTTGAAAGTGCTAATAATCTGTACTTGCTAGAAACATCATATCATGTTGAAGATGCTAGTGGATGTAATCCAAAAAAGAAAAGGTTGGCTATCGAAGGTTATCAATATGTAAGAGACGCTATTTCTCAACCTTGGACTTCGGTTATCGATTGGTTTAATGATATCAATCACTCAACGCTATATGCTGCTGTTACAGTCGATTGGGGGGATGGGACCTTTGAAACATATTCATATAATGGAGGCTTTCTGAACCACACGTATGCTAATGGTCAAACCTACGATATTCAAGTGACTATAAACTTTCCTTCATCACAAGCTCCAAATGGTCTGATAGTCGACCCTCCTCCTTTTGTTGATGGACAGGGTATAGGTGAGGATATTAAGGCAATTGTAACTGCAGGTGCAGGCTGTATTAATGATAGTGGTGACTGGGTCGGTCGTACTTCAGTCGGAGAAGACAACAATGGAACATGGAAAATGACGTGTAAAGTTTGGTCGATTAATGTTTTTAATCATTTTGTCTATGGCTCATACACCCACGCATGGAAAAAGATTGGTTCTAAATGGAAACGAAGAAAATGCAGTATTAGAAGTGATATTGACGGCAATTTCCGTGACGATAATTGTGTAGTTATAGTTCACAAAAATCAATATAAACACAATACCAATGATAAAAAAGTAAAGATATCTATTGATAGATGGTTAGCTTTTGGTCAGAGTTGGTATACACATGGAGATGTTAACTCGTATCACTACTTGTTTCCTCCTGGAGGAGGGCCTGGTTCTGAGCTAATTCTCAGTTTAACTATTGTTGCCTGCTAAATTATTCAGATACTTATACGGCATAGATAAATCTATGCCGTATTTCTTTAAATTCGTGTCTATGAAGAAAATATTATTTTTCGTTTTTGTGTTTCAACTCACATATTCGTTATGTCAAAATCATGAATTAGAAGGTAACACTCGATATGGAATTTCTAATAGATATCTCAGTATTGTTAATCCACATGGCTTCAATATGTTTGACTATGAAAAAGTGCGATCTTTGAGAGATATAGGACTCACAGTGAGTTACAAGTATAATGTTTTGAAGAAATACAATGTGTTTGCTGTAGGTGGAGTTGAATACAGTAAGTCCACACATTATTTGCAAATATTAGAAGATGGAGGCTCTCATTTGGATAACGTTATCATTGACGGTAACCGTATCGGACTAAAAATAGGTATATCAAAACAATTCCACTTCTATAATTCTCGACTTTTACTAGAATTTGGGTTCAATGCCGTTAAAAGAATAAGTATATTCCCTTCGCGCAGTTATTCAAGTGACTTTGTATTTAATGAAACACAAGATTGGATAGAGTACAAGTATGATCTTACTGCCTATTATGATGATTATTTTCCTAATGACTTGGACTTGTTACCTTCTAAATTTAAAAATATTAATCTCGAATCCTCAATTGGACTTAAGTATAAACTGGTGGAGAACTTATATTTGAACACGAACCTAACCTATACAAGAAATAACATATTTTTCTACGATTTTTCCTATACAATCAATTATTATATGAATGGTTCATCTACTCCGACTTCAACCTATAAGAATTTAGGAATTCAGGACGGATACAAATTTGCAATAAGAGATCACTATTTGTATTTCAGCGCAGGACTCTCATATAAGTTCAACTGGAATAAAGAGGATTAAAAAATGAAACAACTTCTAATACTTATAGTACTGTTTAATACTAACATTTTGACTGCCCAGACTTGGCAATCCATTCCTAAAGATGCTACAGGCTATACTGTTGGTTGGCTTCAATTTACTATTGACCCTTACACCAATAACATTTGGTTGAATGCAGGAGATCAGGTTACCGTTATTGAGAACAATGGAACTATGAGAGTGTTTAATACCGCTTCAGGTGAGTTGGGTGCGATGTGGGAAACTAGCGAGTTACAATTTGCTTTTACACTCAATCACGTTTATTGCGCTAGTAATGGTTATGGCTTGCGCTCTTTTGATAATTATTTCGCTCAACAAGAGTATAGTTTTAGCGATTATGTCGGAGGTATTAGTACTAATCAAGATTCTGTCTATATTTTAGATGTAGAAGTGGGAGGACAAAACCGATGGGTAAGATTTATTGATGGGGCGATAACATTAGAAATCAGAAATGCTGATTATACGGTTGCCAAAAATGAGTTTCAATACTCTGATTTTGGTTCTTTAGTTCATTATACGACAGGCACTCAGTTTGTTAATATAACAACAACTGACCCTGAATATTTATTGTCTGCTATTAATGACATGAAGTTTACCCGACTTACGGATACAATTTACGTGAGTGGATTATTGGGGATTAACAAAATCTTTAATTATGATGTGTTTGATACTATCACTCCCAATAACACGACCAACATGCCTAGCCCTAATGTGTTAGAAATGGAATTTGATCTGCAAGACGATTTATGGGCTGTATTTGGTGATGCGAATGATGATGCGTTTGCTGTGGCTAGACTCGACGGTTCTAACTGGGTTGAACTCATAGATGGAAGTAATTCACCTATCGACTTTTCAGAATTTCATGGGTTAGAAATTGATACCACGGGAAATCTTTGGTTCAATGATAAAAATGGTCTGCACACGATTGTTACAGCTACTAGCCCAGATTGGTTAAATACCGATGAACTTGCTTCTGACAATGAGTTGAAAGTGTATCCAAATCCGACAAAAGAATTATTACATATAAGTTCACAAATCAAAGAAGAAATTGAATTTCAAGTTTTAGATGCTTATGGTCGATCAATTCTCATTGGCAGAATGGTAAACGGTACAGCTATTTTGGATATCTCTACTTATGATTCAGGGATCTATTTTTTGAACTTGAATAACGGTAAGGAAATGACTAAAATTATTAAAGATTGAGGTTTTCAATAATTTTGGTATTGTTGCTTCAAGCAAGTGTTTCTTCTGCCCAAACTTGGCAATCCATTCCTAAAAATGTTACAGGCTATACCGTTGGTTGGCTTCAATTTGCTATTGACCCTTATACCAATAATATTTGGGTGAATGGGGGGGATCAGGTAGCTGTTATTGAAAACGATGGGACTATACGGGTTATTACAAATACTACGGGAGAGTTAGGGATATTATGGTATACAAGTGAACTCCAATTTGCCTTTACTCCAAATCATGTTTATTGTGCAAGTAAAGGGTATGGTTTACGCTCTTTTGATAATTACATTGCTCAACAGGAGTATAGTTTTAGTGAATATGTTGGAGGGCTTAGTTCTGATCAAGATACTCTATTTGTTTCGCAGGTTGAAATAGGTGGAAATATACGTACAGTAATGTTTACCGAAGGGGTTATTGATATTGAAGTAAAGGGAGCAAGTTTAATAGTTTCTAAAAATGGGTTTGAATATGCTATAAATAGTGAACCTTGTTTTTATCACCCACCTTTTACTAGTATTACTTACTTATATGAAGATTCTGATTATTTGCAAGCAACTTATCATGATGCGAAATTTACGCGACTTACTGACACCTTGTACGCTAGTGGAGAGCTTGGCATAAGTAAAGCCTATAATTACGATGTATTTGATACTATCACACCTAATAACACAACCAATATGCCTAGTGCTAACGTGCTAGAAATGGAATTTGACCATCAAGATAATTTATGGGCTGTGTTTGGTGATACGAATGATGATCCTTTTGCCGTTGCCAAACTCGATGGAACTAATTGGGTTGATCTTATAGATTGGTCATCACCTATAGATTTCACTGAGTTTTTTGGGATGGAAATCGATACACTTGGAAACTTATGGTTCAGTGATAAAAACGGTCTTCATACTATTGTTACTGCTAATAGTCCAAGTTGGCTAAATTCCTCCGAATTAACTTCTGACAATATTCAAATTTATCCAAATCCAACAAAAGATGTGCTTCACATTAGTGCAGACACCAAAGAAGAAATTGAATTTCAAGTATTGGATACTTATGGTCGATCTGTTCTTGTTGGTAGAATGGTCAACGGTACAGCTGTTTTAGATATCTCTACTTATGATTCAGGGATCTATTTTTTGACTCTGAACAATGAGGCCAAAATGACTAAGATCATCAAGGAGTGAAAAACCTGCTAATTTTCGCACTGCTAATTTATTCTATTACGGCTACTGCTCAAACATGGCAAAGCATTGCGAGAATAGAATTTGATAATGCTTTTGGTAGTGAGCAGTTTGTAATTGATCCGTACATTGATATTATTTGGATCGTTAGAGGTGATAAGGTTTCTATGATAGAGCCAGATGGCAATATTAGAAATCATTTATGGCAGGAGAGTAATTGAACTTTACTGACCTCATCTAGTATTAGAGAATGCAAAAAAAGAAGGTTTCAACCCTCCTAATCAACCTATATTGGAAGAAAATAGCAGATTCAAGGTTTCTTTTCTTATCCAAAAGTAAGTTTTCAGCAATCACAATGGTTACATCATGTTCTATTTGAACTTCCTGTGAAAAATTCATTTTTATATCATTTCGTGATATAAATTTCGACTATTAGATTATCTTTCAAACTTGAATTAAAACCGAAGAAATGAATCGGATTAAAGAAGTTCTTGCCGAAAAAGGAATTAAGCAAACTTGGTTAGCTGAAAAACTTGGTAAGAGTTACAACATGCTTAATAGTTATGTGCAGAATAGAAGGCAACCAAGCTTAGAGGATTTATATAAAATAGCAGAGATACTAGATGTTAAGCCTGCTGATTTACTAAACCGTAAAAATGAGAGTAAATGAGTACTAAGTTTTTCACAAATAAAGAGGATAATACTCTTATAAATAAATTCAAGGGTATTTTTGAGCATACAGAAGTTAATGCATTTGACGCTCTTGTCGGTTATTTTCGCTCATCTGGATATTTCAGAATTAGAGAACATTTAAAAGACGTAGAGAAAATAAGAATCCTTGTTGGAATTGATGTTGATCATCTTATTAGTGAAGCTGCAAGAAAAGGACTTGAATTTAACTTTAATACAAATGTAACTAGAGAAGAATTCGTTAGAGATTTAAGAAATGACATTGAACAATGTGATTATTCAAAAAATGTAGAAGATGGAATAGTTCAATTCATTGATGATATTACAAAAGGTAAAATAGAAATCAAGGCGCATCCTGACAAAAATATTCACGCAAAAATTTATATTTTCAGACCTAAACAATGGAATGAGCATAATTCAGGAAGAGTTATAACAGGCTCATCAAATCTATCAATCTCTGGAATAGAAAAAAACTTTGAGTTTAATGTTCTTTTACCTTATTACGATGATGTTGCCTTTGCTACTAAAACATTTGAGGATTTATGGAAGGAAGCAATAGATATTTTACCTGATACCGTTGAACAAGTAAAAAACACGACACATTTAAGTGAAGTATTTACCCCTTTCGAAATTTACATTAAACTACTCATTGAATATTTTGGAAAATCTATTGAATACGATCCAGAATCAATAACAGATTTACCTAAAGGATATAAAAAACTTGCATATCAAATTGATGCTGTAAATGATGGGTATTCTAAACTGTTAAAACATTCAGGTTTCATTTTAGCTGATGTAGTAGGTTTAGGTAAAACAATAATTGCTACAATAATTGCAAAGAAGTTCTATTTCGCAAATGGATACAGAACTAAAACTTTAATCATATATCCACCAGCAGTTGAAAAGAATTGGCGAAGAACAATCCGTGATTTTGAAGTTCCAAATATTGATTTTATTACAAATGGTTCTTTACATAAAATAAAGCATCCTGAGGATTACGATTTAATAATTGTTGATGAAGCACATAAGTTCCGTTCGGATGAATCTGAAATGTTTCATCAATTGCAGAAGCTTTGTAAAACCAAAAGGAAAAGAAAAGGAAATGATTTATCAGACAAGAAAAAGGTTATTCTAGTTACTGCAACACCTCTAAATAATAGACCTGAAGATATTAGGAATCAATTATACTTATTCCAAGACTCAAAACAATCAACTCTTGAAGTTGGTAATTTGCAGCATTTTTTCAGACCTCTTATTGACAAATACAGTAAACTAAAAAAAGAAAGAGATCATATTAAAATAGCACAAGGGGTAAAAGAGATTTACGAAGAAATTCGTAACAAAATATTAGAACCAATAATTGTTCGAAGAACTAGAACGGATATAAAAAATACTTCTAGTTATCTTGAGGATATTAAAGAACAGGGTGTTACATTTCCAGAAATAGTGCCGCCAAAACAAATTCTGTATCAATTATCAGAAGAGGTAAATGAGTTATATGACCAAACGATAAAAACTGTTAAGGACAGTAAAAACGGGTTGAGCTATTATCGTTATCAAGCGATAAAGTTCATGAGTGACGAAGCTAAAAAACAGTACAAAAAAACAACAGGTGTTGACCCCAGTCAGGCTGATAGAATTTCGGAGCAATTAGCAGTAATTATGAAAGTGTTGCTTGTAAAAAGAATTGATAGTTCTTTTCACGCTTTTAAGATGAGTTTAAAAAGGTTCTATGATGCTAATAGAGCAATGCTCAAAATGATTGAGAATGGTAAAATCTACATTGCCCCTAAATTAGGTGTAAGTGAATTTATTTTGAATGAAAATGAAAATGAATTAGATGAATTATTATTAAACTCTGATGACCCATCAAAGATTCAAGCTTTTGATGTTGAAGAATTCTCCGAAGAGTTTATTCAAGGGATAAGAAATGACGATTCGATTCTTAAAGAGCTTGTGAAAAAATGGAATGCAATTAGTTCATACGATCCAAAATATGAAACATTTATTGATAAGTTAAAAACTGAATTTTTTAATAATGATATTAATAAGTCTAAGAAGTTAGTCGTTTTCTCTGAATCAAAAGAGACAACTGCTTATTTAGTCGATAGATTGAAGAATGACGGTTTTACTAAAATTCTAAGTGTTGATTCTTCAAACTCTAAAAAATTAACAGATGTAATTGCAGAGAATTTTGATGCTAATCAGCCTATTGCAGAAACTAAAAATGATTTTGACATTGTAATAACAACAGAGGTATTGGCAGAAGGAGTAAATCTTCATCGTTCAAATACTATTGTTAATTACGATATTCCTTGGAATGCAACTAAATTAATGCAAAGAATAGGGCGCGTAAATAGAATTGGAACTCCTGCAAAATTCATATACATATACAATTTCTTCCCAACAGAACAAGCTGACAATGAAATTGAACTAAACAAAAAAGCTTATATGAAACTACAGGCTTTTCATTCAGCTTTAGGGGAAGACAGTCAAATTTATTCAACAAAAGAGGAGTATGATTCTTATGGTCTTTTTGAACAGCTGCCCGAAGAAGAGAAAGATGAACGATTGGAATATTTGAATTACTTACGAAAATTCAGGGAAGAACATCCGGATAAATATCAATACATTAAGAATAAGGTGCCACGCAGAGCAAGATGCGGTAGAAATAATAAAGCTGTAAAAGGGCAGACAGTTGCTTACATAAAAAATAAAAAACGTGATGCGTATTATTTGATGCATACTGATAATTCTATTGAAGAATTAACTTTTGTAGAAGCAGCTCGACTTTACAAAGCAGAATTTACCGAACGATCTACGAAACTGCCTAAGTTTCATTATGAGCAAATTAATACTGCTTTAAATTCATTTATAGAAGACCAAAGCCTTTTAAGTTTGGGTACAAAAGCAAGTGTAAAACTAGGCCCTAATGAAAAACGTGCTATTGCAATTCTTAAAAATGCCATACTACAAGAATATGCATCGGAAGATGAAAAGCAATTATTGCTAGAAGCAAAAAAATCAATTGAAATTGGTCGCTTTCAAAAACTTCCTCGTGAAATCAACAAACTGAAAAAAGAAAGTTTGAGCCAAAAACTTAAACGTGTTGAGGAGTTTAACGAGTTGATGAAAATTATAAGGTCTTACCCCCTTGAAGAAATCAAAGAAGAGTTGTTTGATAATGAACCTAAGAAAAGGCTTAAAACTTCTACAAGTTCAAAACCTCAAATAATTATATCAGAATCATTTACTTCTTAAAGTATTAGAATATGAACAGAGATACATTACACAACATATTCAAGTCGTCTTACCAAAGTACTATTTGGAAAGGATTTCTAAAAGAATTATTTAGAGACATTTCGAGTAATTACTTTGAAACTCCTGTTGATTTAAAAGACGAGACTCTTGTTAAGCATAAAGATGTTGAGCATATATGGGAATTTGGAGACATTACTTTATCAGATGGAAGAGTAATTAAATTTTATGAAGTAGAATTAAAAGAAAACCAAGAAGTAACAAAAAATAGAGTTGGTTTAAGAAATATTGTTTCAGGTGAAATTGGCTTTGGTTATATTGACGGTGCAATTATTACGTATTACAATAAAAAGGCTTCCGATTGGCGTTTTACATTCGTGTCTAAATCTCTTTATTGGGATGCTGATAATAACGAAGTTAAAACGGAAACTCATCCAAAAAGATATACATACCTACTGGGTCAAAATGAGACTGTTAAAACGGCTCTAAATCAGTTTGAATGGCTGTTTAAGCAAATCAAAACAAGAGGGATTGATCTTGAAGATATTTTAAAAGCTTTTTCGGTTGAAAAGTTATCAAAAGAATTCTATGATGGTTACTTTCATCAATACGAAACCTTTGTTGGTTATATTGTTGATAATCCAAAAGCTTTTAATCATTTTTTAATTCAAGTGTCATCAAGTAACACTCCTGAAGAGGAGCACAAAAAGGCAGAACACTTAGTTAGTGATTTTGTAAAAAAATTTCTTGGACGTTTTGTGTTTTTATTTTTCCTTCAAAAGAAAGGTTGGATGGGAGTTCCTCTTGATAAAGATTGGGGCGAAGGACAACTTGATTTTTTATTCAGATTATTTGAAGAGTTTCCTGATAAAAACAACTTTTACGAAAATGCTCTAGCTCCATTATTTTTTAGAACACTCAATGATGACCGTTCTGATAATAATGATATTTTCTCTGTTACAAATACTCGTATTCCATATTTGAATGGAGGTTTGTTTGAAAAAGACGAAACAGAACCTGAAAATATTCAATTTGAATCTCAAAGGTTTATTGATCTTTTTGCATTTTTTAGTCAATATAATTTTACAGTTGATGAAAGTAGTCCTGATGATCAGGATATTGGTGTTGACCCTGAAATGCTAGGACATATTTTTGAAAATTTATTGGAAGACAATAAAGACAAAGGTGCGTTCTATACACCTAAAGAGATTGTGCATTACATGACACAAGAATCTTTAATCGAATATTTGCAAACGCACCTAAATAATTCGTCAAAAGACGATCTAATCGTCTTTGTTAAAGAAAAGAAACAAGGCAATCTAAGCGAAAACGAACTTGAAGCAATAAATTCTTTACTAAGCAAAGTTAAAATCCTTGACCCTGCAATTGGTTCCGGTGCATTTCCCATGGGTTTATTGCACGAAATTTTTGCATTAAAGGGATTAATAGCATTTGAACAAGGTTATGAAGCTTGGAGTCCTGCACGAGTAAAAGAACGTATTATAGAAAACTCTATTTACGGTGTTGATATTGAAGAAGGAGCTGTTGATATTGCTCGATTACGTTTTTGGCTTTCACTTGTAGTTGATGAACCAACTCCTCGCCCATTACCAAATTTGGATTACAAAATCATTTGTGGTAATTCACTCATTAGTAGATATAGTTTAGATACACCAATAAACGAAGTTTTTAGAGAATTTAACAAAGGACGTAGTGAAGAAAATAAAGTTGATTTAGCAAAATACAAAGCTTTGGTAAATGACTATATGCACGAAGCTAATCACGATAAAAAAGAGGAGTTCAAACAACTTATTGAAGACGTGAAAAATGCGTTTAAAACACACTTTTCGTCAAAAGAAAACAACAGGATAATTAAATTAAAAGCAGAGTTAAACAGCTATAACTTACCTGGATTATTTGAACATAAGCAAACTGCTAAAGAAAAGCGTAGAAATAAAAAACTTAAAGAAAACATATCTAAACTAGAAAAAAAAAAAAATACCCGAGAGGAAGCTAAACTGTATCAAAATGCGACTGAATGGCGTTTTGAATTTCCTAATCTCTTAGACAAGGTTGGCAACTTTGAAGGATTTGACATTGTAATTGGTAACCCTCCATATTTGAGAATTCAAGGAATAAGAAAAGCTAATCCAGAATTTGCTGACTTTATAACTAATTCTTTCGAATCAGCAACAGGGTCCTATGACCTCTATTCTGTCTTTACAGAAAGGTCACTTAGCTTAACAAAACCAGAAGGTGTCCTAAATTTCATTATGCCAATCAAATGGTCTAATGCTGCATTTGGAAAAGGACTAAGAAAATTAATTTCAAACCACAATGCAGGACATAAGATTATTTCATTTGGAGCTCACCAAGTATTTAATGCATCAACCTATACCGCATTGCAATGGTTTAAAAGAGATAGTGACAATCTTTCATATTTAGAGCTAGATAGGTCTTTGAACTCAAAAACTGCTTTGGGAAATTATTTATTTGGTTTATCTGATAATGATTTTACTAAAATTGAGCCTGAAAAAACATCAATTACACCTTGGACGCTTGTTGATTTAGAGACTAAAAACATTTTAGAAAAAATAGAAAGACACCCTATTAAAGTTGATGATTTATTTGATAAAATATTTCAAGGAATTGCAACAAGTAAGGATAGTGTATATTTTCTTTTTAATTGTTTAGAAAATGGAAGTACAATACTCGGTTACTCTAAAGAACTAGAAAGAGAAGTTGAAATAGAAAAAGGACTAATTAAACCGCTTTTAAAAGGAGATGATGTCCATCGTTATAGTAATATACAGACCAATAAATTTGTGATATTTCCATATAAGTTTATTGACGAAGGAAAAAATGAATCTGTAGTATTATATACTGAAAACGAATTAAAGGATTTGTTTCCAAAAGGCTATTCTTATTTGAAGGAATGTGAAGATATCCTTAAAGATAGAGAGAATGGAAGGTTAAAAGGAGACGAGTATTGGTTTCGCTATATTTATCCTAAAAACCAAGTGCATTTCAAGAAAGAAAAACTAATTGCTCCAGATATATCAATGGGAGGCAATTTTTCCATAGATGAAAAAGGCTTATTCTACTCAACTACAACGCTTTATGGGTATGTAAAAAAACGAGAAACCAAAGAAAGTTACAAGTTTCTAATGGCAGTTTTAAATTCAAAAGTTCTTTGGTGGTATTTAGTTAATACAGGTACAGTTCTTGCTAATGGTTATTTCCGATTTAAGCCTGATTATATTAAACCATTCCGTATACCAAAATTGAAAAACACTATAGAAGAAAAGGCATTTGTTATTCTTGTAGATTTTGTATTAACAATAAAATCAATTGAAACTCAATTAAATGAATTTGTGCCAAACAATCATATTGCAGAAGCTTTTGAAGAAGTGATTGATGCAATGGTTTTTGAGTTGTATTTCCCTGATGAGTTTGAAAAAGCAGGCATTCATTTTATAGAATATGCTGAACGTGATTTTAAATCGATTGAAGGTAAAGGACCAGAAGAGCAAAAGGAGATTATCCATAACTCATATCAAAAGCTCAGAGAAAAGGATAACGAAATACGAAACAATTTAAAGGAAATGAAGATTGAGCTTCGTGATTTATTAATGCCAATTCTTACCGTTTAATATGCAAAAGATAAAATCAATAACTCTTCGAAACTTTAAGTTTTTCTACGGTACAGAAACAGAATACGAACACAATAAAATTGAACTAAACGAGAACAATTTACTTTTATATGGCGAAAATGGAAGTGGTAAAAGTTCTCTGTATTGGGCATTATACACCTTTCTTCAAAGTTGCCTAAAAAGTGATGATGATAAAGTCCAAAAGTATTTTTTAAAAGATGGTGCTCAGAGTTTAAAAAACAGATATGCAAATGATACAGACACATCTGCCATTGCAGTTGAATTTGTTAGTGCAGATGGTACAACAACTCAAAAAGTAATATCTGATACA
Source organism: Crocinitomicaceae bacterium (assembly GCA_034111925.1). Classification (GTDB taxonomy): domain Bacteria; phylum Bacteroidota; class Bacteroidia; order Flavobacteriales_D; family Crocinitomicaceae; genus UBA4466. The sequence goes on along the minus strand of JAWUWJ010000060.1, from coordinate 3,389 downwards.
TCTGTAAACACTAAAAGCGGTACTCTTGTTCAAAAGACATCGAGTGCTAGTGATTTTTTAAACTATAAATACTTATCAAAGTTCTATGATTTTAGAAATAGCCAATCCATAGATTTGTTTCCTCTATTTGTAAAGGATCTCTTGATGTTTATTGATTTTGAAGATGAGTTTAGAAATCATGCTGATGAACTTTCTGGTTCTTCAAATGCAGCAGATTGGTGGGACTTCATTAGTAAATCCTACAAAGACTTACCAAAAAACCATACGAAAGACACTTATCAAGTAAGTTCAGCAGAATATCAAAGATTTGATGGAGTAACAATTCCTACTTTTATAGATAAACTGAAATCATATCTATTGAAAATAACAGAATCTGCAAACGACTATTTGCGAAATGATTTTAAAGAACCCGTTGCAATAAATTTCAATACAGAAACGACTTCTTGCTCATTTAATAACAAGGTGAGTTCAAGAACACGAGATCAAAAAATACATCAGCCAAAAATTAACTTAACAGCAAGACTTATTGACCCTAAACTTGCTGAGGATAAACAATTAATTCACAATCCTCATACCTTCTTAAATGAAGCAAGATTAACAGCAATTGCTTTAGCAATACGTTTTGCAATGCTGGATGAAAGAGGAACATTTAGTGATGCTGGTAGTGTTTTAGTTTTAGATGATTTGCTACTTAGCTTAGATATGAGTCATAGAAATATTGTGTTAGACATAATTTTGAAAAAGGAAGCAAAGCACCAGATTTTGATTCTAACACACGACAAGTTCTTTTTTCAAATGGCAAAGAGTAAAATCAAGCACTTTAAACAAAAGAACTGGGAATACATTGAAATGTATTCACACAAGAGCAATGATATTCCATTGCCATTAATTTATAATTCAGAATCTTATTTAGGAAAGGCAATTAGATATTTAAAAGAGAACGAATACGAAATTGCAGGTAACTTCCTTCGCAAAGAAGCAGAAAGCTTTTTAAAGGAGATTCTATCAAAAAAATTCAAACTGAACGATGAAGGGAAGCTCAAAGCCTTAGGGAACTTACTTACAGATGCAATTGTTTTTTCAGAAAGCAATAGTTTAAATAAAGAACTATTTGAAAAATTGAATTCACATCGTGAATTCGTTTTGAACCCATCAAGTCACGATAGTTATGATGTCCCTAAATTTTATAGTGAATTATCCTCTTGTATTGATACATTAACAGAGTTGCGAAAAATAGAAATTAATAAAACAATTTTTAAAAAAGGAGATGAATTAGAGTTTACTACCAAAGATGATAAGGGAGTTCTTTACCTATATGAAATAAAACTAGGTGATGATATTGATTATATAAAGGAACCAGATAAAGTAGCTGTTTTAACTAAACTAAACATCAATTATAGATTTTATAAAGATGGAATAGAAATAGTTGAGAAAGATAAAAATGAAAGAGATTGGAGACATGATTTTACAACTCTAAAGAAGCTTTATGATTATTGTTATAATAATTCGGATAAATCTGGTGCTGAAAATTATCTAAATGGAATAGTTTTTTCGGAAACTAAAGAATCAATTACCTTTGCAATAGTATAATTTATAGAACGACTTATCTACGATACGGTTAAAACAACAACAAAATTAGTTATTTGAGATCTATTTGAATTTCATTAAATCACATCAATTTTCACCATTTATGAGAAGATTTCCCGAGTCATTTATGTTAAACCCTTATAGATTGGTGAGTATTACTTTTTGTATCGACAAGTGATTCAAGACGCATTATTGGAATGTCCAACTGAAAACAAAAGAGCGTTTCAACTCTATATTTGTCCATCTCCTTTATGAAATGATACAACTGAAAATCTGCGTTGTTGTCTTCAATTCTTGTTGGTCTGACTTTCTGTGAATCGTGATTTTTTCATTCCCCTAAATTTAACGGTTTAAACTCTAATTTAAAACGCTTCGTTTTTTAGGGAGTCTTACAGTTGTATAGTTTTTTCAGGGTTAGACAAGGAGTACTCCTAAACAATCGAAGTTCTTTATAGTCTGATAAATGAATATGTATAGCTATTTTAGTGCTAAAGAAAGTAGCTGTATAGTTATTCCAGTGTTAACCTATAAAGTTGTATAGTTTTTTCAGGGTTAGACAGGGTTATTGACTTAATTACAAATCATTACAAATCATTACAAACCATTGAAAATAATTGACAATTAATTGACGTTATATTGAGTATGGAAACGATTGATAACAAAATGGAATTTGAAGACCTAGTAAGCTTACACATACAAAAACTAGAGATTATTTACTTAAAAGAAGTGAAAAATGCTGACAATCAGCGATATGCTAAAGCGTTCTATAGAACAACTTTATTTGAGAACAATTCAAGCCTTCCGAAAGACTCATATTTCTTTGACAGACTTTCCAGAACCTTTCTTCATTATTATCGGATGGACACAAAAAATGCCATTCATTTAATTTTTGATAAGCTAAATGAAATTAAAGACCGCGCTGAACAAGAGTTAGTTTTGACTAATGTTTTACAAAACTTAGATCAAGAAGACGAAGCTCTATCATTTTCATTTGAAGAAGAACAGGAGTATAATCTAATCTTACTAGATTATCCTGATATTTATGACTTGCTCGCATACTTCTTAGCGACTCGAAAACTTTGCGATAAATACCCAGAAGACAAAGAAGTTAAAGCGCTATCCATTAAAGCACCACTAACGGACAGACCAAAGACAAATCGAAAACAAGAGTACTCCGAAACATTCAGCGTCAATTTACAATTATTGGCAATTCATTTCTTTTTACTTCAAGTGGGTATAATTCCAAGGGTTGACTCTGACTTAAAACCAATTGCCAGAATGGCTCATTTACTGAGCAACAAAGGCATTACCGACATGGATAATTCAGGGCTTTACAGTAGTGCCAAAAAGTTATTTAATAAAATCGACGGAAAAAAGCATTTGAAAGACTTAAAACGAATACTCCCGTTCTTTGATAAGCTTAATTTTGACAAAGCTTCCAATACCATCAAAAACGAAATAGAATACATAGAAAAAAACTTCAAAAAATAAATACGGGGTATTAAAAGCTCCCCCGTACCCTTAACTCTGCCGTATCTTTGTATTGTCAAAATGATAGAATTATGAGGAGAGAGAATAATGAGCACGAAAGAAATAATTCCAAACAGAGAAATCGAAGTCAACGCATATTCACCAAGAATTATAGCGATGATCAAGTAGATTGTAGAATCCAAGCATATTGACCCACCGAATCCAGATGATCGTGACCCGGGTATTCCGGTCCATGTTGACCCACTGATTCCAGTTTAAAGTGACCCACCCCAAAAGCGCTCGTTTTTAGTTGAGTTATTGCTTTGTCGTAT
>JAWUWJ010000059.1:0-17297 GCA_034111925.1 Crocinitomicaceae bacterium | reverse complement strand
CCGTACTTAAATGCGTTGCACGTTATTTCATTCATTATGAGGGCAACTGGAATGGATCGCTCCAAACTCAACGCATGATTTTTGACATTGATATCAATATTCACTTCAATATTGGGAACTTCTAAATACGTGTTGATCAGAGATTTTGCAAGTTCTGTGAAATAGGTCTTCATTTCAAAACTTTCGATGCTTTTCTGCTGATACAACAGTTCATGAACCATTGCCATGGTGCGTACTCTATTGATACTCGTTCCAAATTCTTTACGGAAACCAGCATTCGTTTGCTTCGCCATCTGAAGGTTCAACAAGCTAGAAATTACTTGAAGATTATTTTTTACACGGTGGTGAATCTCTTGGATCAGCACCTCTTTTTGATGAAGCGATTGTTTTAATTGCTCTTCGATATTCTTTCGTTTGAAGAAAACAGGGATTTCAATCTCATGATCAGATGATACATCCAGTACTTCCTCAATGTATTGCTCAATTTTGTGTGGCGGTGCCATTATAAAAGTACACGCATCTGCTCCTTGAGCCTCACAGGTAACCTCAACAGTTGTCAAGGCTGTATCATAACTTTCCTCAACCCATCCAGCGGAATACCCGCAGTTCATTGTGCAAACTGGAATCTTCGATTTTTTACCGGCTTTCATCCAAGATTGTGCTTCAAATGAATTGTGGTGTTGGAATTTGAGAACAAAATCGTCTCCAGGAACGGGATTGCTTTCTGGAAAAATTTCAACATTGGCCCATCCTGTAAATGCAAAATGGATTGGACCCGCGGATAATTTCTCAATCGGCTCCTTAAGATCTAAGCTTTTATGAAAGGCGATTGCATCTTTCTTTCCGATTACTTTTGCATTGTCGTACAAGAAATTATTACCTATACTTTCGGCTTCCTTTTCAGACCGATCAGAATAGCGTTCCTTAATAAAGTCCATGAATTCATAGCTCATCGAATCAGATCGAAACAGAATATACCGCTGACCGTGAGCAGTAATTTCTCCTGATACAGGATCGTAATTAAAGTCGGTGAAATGGTTCTCTACTTTTTCTTCAATTTCTCCGAAAAGTTCTGACAATGACTCGGGAACAATAACCGTAGCTGGACGTTGACCATCTTCTTGAATGAGAAGTCGTCTTTGCTCCAAAAGTTCACTTTCGAGAGCCTTAATTTTCTTTTTTATCGCAGCTTTTTTCATTTTAAAATGCCCGTCCAATTTTCATTGAACGGGCATTTAAATTTATTTATTGAATTCGTTGATCGTTTTCTCAATGATAGAAACGCAATCCATCAATTGCTCTTCCGTCATAACTAATGGTGGAGCGAATCGAATAATATTTCCATGTGTAGGTTTTGCCAAAAGACCATTTTCTTTAAGAGCCATACAAAGGTTCCAAGCTGTTTCGCTTTCTTCCGTATCATTTATAATGATCGCATTCAACAAACCTTTCCCTCTAACTTTAAGAACCAAATCAGTTGTATCAATGATTCTTTGCATTTCGTTTCTGAAAATATTCCCTAAGCGAAAAGCATTCTCAGCCAATCTTTCATCTGTTACGACTTCTAACGCCGCCATAGCAACTTTCGCTGCAACAGGATTTCCACCAAAGGTAGAACCGTGTTGACCTGGCTTGATCACATTCATGATTTCGTTATTTGCCAATACGGCAGAAACTGGATAAGCACCACCTGAAATAGCCTTACCTAAGATAAGGATATCTGGTTCAACGTAAGAAGTTGGATCTTTTTGACATGAATTCGTACAGTTACATTCTCCACATACTGCGAGTAATGAGCCTGTTCTTGCAATTCCTGTTTGAACTTCATCCGCAATGAAAAGTGTTCCATTTGCTGCACATAATTCTTTCGCTTTCGCCAAGTATCCTTCGTCTGGAACATAAACTCCAGCTTCACCTTGAATAGGCTCAACTAAGAATCCTGCAACGTTATCATTTTCTTTAAGTGCTTTTGCTAAGGCTTCAGTATCATTGTAAGGAATACGAATAAAACCAGGTGTAAATGGTCCAAAGTTTTTCTGAGCAACTGCATCATTTGAAAATGAAACGATCGTTGTTGTTCTTCCATGGAAGTTATTTTCGCAAACGATAATTTGCGCTGAATCTTCTCTAATTCCTTTCACTTCATACGCCCATTTTCTACACAACTTAATCGCTGTTTCAACAGCTTCAGCTCCAGTGTTCATTGGTAGAACTTTATCGAAACCAAAGTATTCAGTTACGAATTTCTCGTATGGTCCAAGAACGTCATTGTAAAATGCTCTCGACGTAAGTGTTAATTTTTTTGTTTGTTCGATCATCGCCCCAATAATTTTCGGGTGACAGTGACCTTGATTTACAGCTGAATAAGCCGATAAGAAATCGTAGTATTTTTTACCATCTACGTCCCAAACGTGAACCCCTTCTCCGCGTTCTAACACTACCTCTAATGGATGATAGTTGTGAGCACCGTGCTTATCTTCCAAAGCGATAAGTTCTTGTGATGTCATTTTTTCCATCGTATCGTTCATAATATATTGTTTAATTCCGTTCACACCGTTTATCTTGAACCTGCCTTAACACTTGATTCTCAAAAGCAATGCTTTTTCTTCTCATTCAATGGAGAGAAATCATCCGAGTTGCAAAAATACGAGATTAAGGCCAAATTGTCAATAGTTTAGGTCGGATTTTTCGACTATTCCCTGTGCACAGGTTAGTAGTGTTTCTGGGATTTTAGACAATAGGACTAAACCTTAATTGAGGCTAGTATCTTCTTAAACAACTTACTACAATCATCACCTTCTAAATCCGAGAAATTAATTTGATAGAAATGATCCCCCACTGGAATGTTATAAGTCCAACTTCGCACTTTTATTGGACCACTTTCATCTTGACCCAAATTAAACTCACTTTGAAAAAAGAATGCTTTATGACCGTCGATGGTAACTTCTTTTGGGCCATCTAAAAAGTGAAACTCTTCAAACATTGATTCCATTTGTTCGGAACTCTTTAGCATATCACTCTTAAAATCATCGTAATCACTTGATGGATTTTTAGCCATGTTGACTTGGATCGTTGGCATCAATCCTCCTTCCTTTTTCGGATCGTATTTGGTGTAAGCGCAAAGCATGATCATCCCTTTATTCGATTTAATCATTTCTTTCACTTTCGCGTCATCCATATCCAATTGATCTAGATTGTCTTTCAGCTTTTGATTGGGATTGGCCACCCAACCTTCTGGTTTATCAATGTGAAAAGCTGTTTTTGGCTTTTCATTCGTTTCACTGCAAGCTTGCAGAACGATAAGGCCAATCGCGAATACTAAAATTTTCTTCATGTGTTGAATTTACTAATTCTTAAAAGAAGTTAGGCTGAAAGAGATTTTCTAAAATAAAAAATGGACAAAAAAAAAAGAGCTTGGTAAAACCAAGCTCTTCTTAAATATTTATCTATTCCGATCTACTAAAAAAGATCTTCAATATTAATAGTAATACGTTTCAACTTACGTTGGTAATAAGCAACACCAATTTTCTCTCCTTCATTTGGCATAGCGTTAAATGAACTTACTTTACCATCGTCAAGGTTTATTGAACTTTCTTGCTTTAAGTTGATCTCACTTCTTTTGAAATCTTCATCCAGTCCGTACGTGTAAACTTGTGGTTTTCTTGCCTCAGCATTATTCGAACAAACCATTAAACGTTTACCATCTTTACCAACTGTTGTGAATCGGTAATCAAACCAACCTGCATTTTCAACTGCTGCAGCCATTTGTAAACCATATAAAGTAGCATATGGAGTATAAACAGTTAACTTGTTGTATGCATCTTTTGCAATAGGTTTGATTTCAAGAAGGTCACCAGTTTTAGAGAATTTGAATAAAATGTAATCCATTATTTCAAAAGTAACTTTAGGAGATTTTCCGTTCGCATCTTTATATGTGATGTCTCCCATATATTTCCCTGTAATTAAATCTCTAGGTCTTTGATAAGCCATCGGCTTTGGATTAAAGTTTTTTCTGAACATTTCTGAAATAACGATAATGTTTTCACCATCAAATACTACATCTTCAATCCAGATTTTGTCTTTACTTCCAACTGAAACACCTTTACTTACTTCTTTTAAGATCGGTTGAATCTCTTCTTTAGTAAGAATTTTCGTGTAGAATTGTTCCTTTCCATCTTGGGACAACTGAAGAAGATAAACACCTGTATTGTTAACAGTTTTGTACTTAACACCATCAACATATGGTCCACCAATGATCACATTGTTCTCATTATCAATTCTAATTTGATTGTGCATAATAGTACTAGTTCCGTCGAAACCATCACGATCGAAAATCGTCTCTCCGGTTGCTGCATCGTAACATACAATCTGTGGCTTAATTTTCTTAATACCCGTTCCATGTTCTCTCCAGATAACAACTCTATCGTTATTATTCACTAGAGCAGCTACTTGAATGATTCCTTTATCTACAACATCTTCAATTTTCCATTGCTGTTCTAGTTCGTTGTTAATCTTTTCAAGGTAATGTCCTTTAATTCTGTTTTTTACTAAAGCCGGTCTAACAATGTAGAACCCTTCTCCGTTTGCAGCTGGATATACCACACTACTTGCGACACGTCTCTTGTCAGCTGAGATTTCATCTGAAGCAACAATTTTTCCATCAAGATCAAGAACTTTAAAAACAATTTGCTTGTTCTTTCTGTCATCGTATGAGATTAAAAAATACTTCCCGTTAAAAACAGTATTGTTTAATGTTGACGTTCTGTGGATCTCAATAGGTGTTTTCGTAACTTTAGTTACTCCTTTGTCGATAATACTGAACTCAAGAGTTCGCATTCCCTTTTCTCCTTTTTCGACCATGTAATAGGTGTAATACCCACTTACAGTTTGTCCATCATCTGACATAATTGGTTTAACTCCGTTAAACCTGTTTCCTTTTACACCATCAATCTGTACCGATTGTGCAAAAGAGGATGCCGTCATAAGTAACGCCAATCCTAATATTAGTAGTTTCATAAGATAAGTTTAAGAATAGTGTATGTATTCATTCGCACCAAATATAACCATTTCGAAATGTTAATTATTATATCAGTGGCACTAATAACAGCTATTTAACAAAATAAAAATCCAATATAGGGCTTCTTGACAGGAATTGAAACAAAGCTATTTAATGGCTAAAAAAACTCAATTGATATTCCAGTGCCTAGTTAATTTTAATAGAGCGCAATACATTTTCAAACAAAGAGTCACTCGGTTCAGCCTCACCTTCCATGTCGGAAAAATTGATTTGATAAAAGCGATCTCCACTAGGAATGGTATATGTCCAACTCTTAATAGAATGGGTCGTTGTGGAATCAACTTCAAGATCATAAGTGGAGAGAAAATAAATAGATTGAATTCCATCAATTTTCACTTCAGTCGGCTCTTTGATGTACTTATAATTCCTCAACGAATTTTTGACTTCAATCGCACTTCGTTCTACTCCATCTTTAAATGACTCAAAGTTCTTATACGCATTTACTGCAACATTCACCTCAATAGTAGGCAACATTCCATCGTCCTTTTCAGAGTTGTATTTTGTATAAACACAAATTGGAGCCATTCCACGGTAAGTATCAGTTATTTTTTGCAATTGCTCATTACTTACCTTCATTTTTTTGGCATCTGCTTTCACAATAGAACCCGATTCATCGAACCAACCTTCTGGTTTCGAAATATGGAAAGATCCTCTTCCTTCGAAGTCCTCCTCCTCTTTTTCTTCTGAACAAGAGAATAAAAGTAAAGCTGAAATCACAAAAATAAATCCTTTCATGGTTAAAACAATTTCGGTTGGTCGGCGTCGTCATCTTCATTTTTGGTAACGTCCCACTCAACAGTTGTAGAAGGCACATCGTCCTCTGAAACGATATCAGTATCTTTGTCCGAGTTTTCTAAATCGGGTTGCGGTGCCTGCGGCTTCTCAGGTTCTGGCCAAGGCTCTTCCCCTTCAACTGGACCTTCAAGAAGGATTTCTTTTACTTTCAATTTCGTTACTTGGTTCCCTTGTGATTTCATTCCTTTAACATCGATGAATTCGTCAAGGTTTACGATTGTGTCCGGCAAGTTCTTTGTTGACTTAAGGAGCTTGTTGTAGACAATTTTGGCCACAGGTTTATAAGCTGTCGAAACGATATCTAAGTAAGAACCTTCTGATTCAGAAATAAACAATACTTTTTTATCGCTTGTGACTTCACAAAGGAATCGTTTGCAATAATGCATTTCCTTGTCTGCATCGAAATAAACAACCGACAATGGTCTGTCTGGATGCCATTTTTCAATGTGAACCATATCGTCATCGAAGTGCGTTGCTAAATCCAAGGGAGACAATCGGTATTCGCCACTCTTGTAAATGGTTAGGATTTTATCGTTTCCTTTAAAGTTACCAAGGAATTTACCACGTTTATCATCGTTCAAACGCCCTACGACGTCATCATACCAGACCTTCCGTGCTGCAAGTGTTGAACCTCCAACTTCTTTTTGAATGATTTTCGAAACGATTTCTTTGGTCACTCGGTTTCCTGAAACGCCTCTTCCTTTAATCAGAAGTTCGCCCAAATCAACGTCAAATTTGAGGCGTTTTAAATGAGGACGGGCTCTAAGAACAACTGTTACCACTTCACGCTCTCCATTCGGATGCACATTGAAGTACAGCATCTTAGATCCTTTCGTTCCTTTCGTAAGGTCGTATTCCGTATCTCTCGTAATCGACTTCACGGTAAATCGTTTCATCATTGTCGCGCCACCTTTACCATCTTGGTACATCATGTGGTAAATCGTACGAATGTCTCCACGTTTCCAAACGTTGGCGTAGATGATTCCCTTCCCGACAAACTTCTTGTCTGTGACTTTGGTAATCATCATTTTACCGGAAGCGAAGAAAATTATAATATCATCGATATCGGAGCAATCGGAAATGTATTCCGCTTTCTTTAATCCATGCCCAACAAAGCCTTCCTCGTAATCAACATAGAATTTTTTATTGGCGATAATAACTTTGGTCGCATTGATTGAATCAAACGCTTTAAGCTCTGTCTTGCGCTCTTTCCCTTCTCCGAATCTCTTCTTTAAATCTTTGTAATAATCAATTGCGTATTCGATCAGGTTGGCAAGATTCGCTTTAACGACTTCCATTTCTGCTTCAATTTTCGCAATCGTATCGTCTGCTTTATTCGCATCGAATCGTGTAATACGAATCATTGGAATTTGCGTCAGACGGTGTAAATCTTCATCTAAAATCTCGCGAATCAATTGCTTTTTGAATGGCTTGAATGCTTTGTGCATATAACCATAAAGCGATTCTTTATCACTGTAATTCTTGAAATCGATGTACATTTCCTCGTTAATGAAAATCTTCTCCAATGTTGAGAAGTGCCATTGACGTTGCAACTCGTCCAAACGAATTTCAAGTTCTTTTTTAAGCAAACGAACTGTGTTGTCCGTGTTGACCTTCAGAATTTCCGTCACACCCATAAATCGAGGCTTATTGCCATCAATTACAGATGTATTCGGTGAAATCGACACTTCACAATCGGTGAATGCGAAAAGTGCATCCATCGTTTTGTCAGGAGAAACTCCCGGTGCCAAATGAATCATAACTTCAGCCTTAGCAGCTGTATTATCTTCAATCTTCTTAATTTTTATTTTCCCTTTATCGTTCGCCTTAATAATCGAATCGATAAGGGATGTCGTTGTTCCATATGGAATTTCGTTAACGACTAATGTTTTGTTGTCTTCTTTTCTAATTCTGGCTCTCAAGCGGATTTTACCTCCTCTAAGACCGTCGTTGTAATTGGACGCGTCAATCATTCCTCCATTTGGGAAATCGGGAAGAAGCGTCACTTTTTTACCACGTAAATGGTTAATTGATTGCTCAATGAGTTCAATAAAGTTATGAGGCATAATCTTACACGCCATCCCTACCGCAATACCTTCAGCTCCTTGAGCCAATAGCAATGGGAACTTTACAGGAAGTTGATCCGGCTCGTTGTTCCGACCATCATAACTCTTAAGCCAGTTGGTCGTTTTTGCGTTGAACACTATGTGTGCTGCGAATTTAGAAATACGTGCCTCAATATAACGAGGTGCCGCTGCTCCATCTCCTGTAAGTGTGTTTCCCCAGTTCCCTTGGCAATCAACCAATAAATCTTTTTGCCCCAAATGAACAAGTGCGTCTCCAATCGAAGCATCACCGTGCGGGTGGTATTTCATTGTGTTACCAATGATGTTTGCCACTTTATTATAACGTCCATCATCCATTTCCTTCATGGAGTGCATAATTCTTCTTTGCACAGGTTTGAAACCATCGTGCAATGAAGGAACGGCTCTTTCTAGAATTACATAAGACGCATAATCCAAGAACCAGTTTTCATAGAGTCCGCTAACTGGAATAATATTATCATCTAAAGTCTTTTCAGCGAAAGGCATTGAAGTGTCGCTTGATTCTTCGGAATCGTCGTCTGAATCATCTTGATCCGAATGGTCATCATCAGATTCTCCTTCGGGCCCATGCGAACCTCCTTCGTTTTGTTCGTTATCAGAAGAATCATCGTTTCCAGCTTCCAATCCATCGTTCTCTAACTCGTCGTTTTCGTCGGTCATTTTAAGATGCTTTTTCTAATTTTTCGTCTGACTTATCATCTTCCTCGAGATCTTCTTTCACGTCTTCTTCAACTCTCAAATTGTCGATAATGAACTCTTGACGTTGAGGCGTATTCTTTCCCATGAAGTAGGACAGAATCGAATCGATCGAAGCTTCTTTTGAAAGAATTACGGGTTCCAATCTGATATCATCACCAATGAAGTGTTGGAATTCGTCTGGTGAAATCTCTCCCAATCCTTTGAATCGAGTGATCTCAGCATTTTTACCCAATTCCTTAAGAGCATCTCTACGCTCTTGTTCCGAATAACAGTAAATCGTTTTCTTTTTGTTTCGAACTCTAAACAATGGCGTTTCAAGAACGTATACGTGGTTTCTTTTGATCAAATCTGGGAAGAATTGAAGGAAGAACGTAAGTAACAATAAGCGAATGTGCATTCCATCGACATCGGCATCGGTTGCAATCACGATTTTGTTGTACCTCAAATTATCCATATCGTCCTCAATATTCAAGGCCGCTTGGATCAGATTAAACTCTTCGTTTTCGTACACCACTTTCTTTGTCAAACCGTAACTGTTCAATGGCTTTCCTTTCAATGAAAAAACGGCTTGTGTTTTCACATCTCTCGACTTTGTAATGGAGCCACTGGCCGAATCTCCCTCGGTAATAAACAAGGTTGTTTCTTCATGCAATGGATTTTTCACATCCGAAAGGTGTACTCTACAATCGCGTAATTTCTTGTTGTGCAAGTTTGCTTTTTTCGCTCTATCTCTCGCTATTTTTCGAATTCCAGAAAGTTCTTTTCTCTCTTTCTCCGATTGCTTAATTTTATTCTCTAATGTCTCAACTACCGCTGGGTTTCTGTGCAAATAGTTGTCCAACGCCTCTTTCAAGAAATCATTTATGAACGCCCGCATTGACTTTCCTTCAGGCTCCACTTCAAGAGAACCCAATTTCGTCTTCGTTTGTGATTCAAAAACAGGCTCTACTACTTTCACGGCAACAGCAGCTACAATTGACTGACGAATATCAGAGGCTTCGTAATTCTTTCCATAGAAATCTCGGATCACTTTGGCAACGGATTCTCTAAATGCGCTTTGGTGTGTTCCACCTTGCGTTGTGTGCTGGCCATTTACGAAGGAATAATAATCCTCGCCATACGTTTTACCGTGTGTAAATGCCACTTCTATATCTTCTCCTTCAAGGTGAATGATTGGGTACAACGGATCTCCATCCATGTTGTCCTCAAGCAAATCTTTCAATCCATTTTTAGATTGGAAGCGTTCACCATTCATCTTGATTACTAAGTGACGATTGAGGTAACAGTAATTCCACATCATTTTTTGGAGGTACGCCGTTTTATAGGCATACTTCTTAAAAACCGTGTCATCGGGAATAAACGAAACGTAGGTTCCATTTTCCTCATCTGTCAATTCAATATTCGGATCTTCGGTAAGCTCGCCTCGGCAGAAGGTTGCACTTTTCTTTTCTCCATTTCTGACAGAATAAACATGGAAATAAGACGACAATGCATTTACTGCTTTCGAACCTACTCCATTCAGTCCAACAGATTTTTTAAATGCTTTAGAATCGTATTTACCACCAGTATTGATTTTGGACACAACGTCAACGACCTTCCCTAAAGGAATTCCACGGCCATAATCCCGAATAACAACTTTACCATCCTTGATCGTGATGTCGACTTTTTTACCATTGCCCATTACGAATTCATCGATACAGTTATCGACAACTTCTTTCGCAAGAATATAAATTCCATCATCTGCAGATGAACCATCTCCTAATTTCCCGATATACATTCCGGGTCTTAGTCTGATATGTTCCTTCCAATCTAATGATCGAATATTATCCTCAGTATACTGATTTTCTGCCATTTACATTGATTTTTCTGAGAGCTATCAAAGATAAAGAAGAAACCTAGTGTTTTTGCGGCTACCGTGAAGAACTTATCCACTAAACACGGTTGATATTAACAAATGGGGCTATTGATGAAATCAATCATTAATATCGACCCCCTGTTTAATTTATTAATTTTGAAAAATACTTAATCAACAACGAAATGAAGATCCTTGTAGGACTCCTAATAATAATTATAGTTTTTGCAGGCTGTAAAAAGAATGACCCCGCGAACTTCGATATAAAAACTTTGGAATTCACGCATATTGATAGCGAGAACGTTACTGCTAAGCTTTTGCACAAATTCCCTAAGGGAATTGCCGATTATGAAATGGAAATAACAATATACTTTGGAACTGATTCCAGCGGCGACAACCCAGTTCTAGACGAAAGCTTTTACAATCTAGACGGGCCAGTTAATGGTCAATTCGTTGAAAATGACATTTTACTGCAGGGTCTTAACGGTGATCAAACCTATTATTTTAGCGCTCGACTTTACAATTATGAATATGGTATTGATATATTAACTCCTTTATCTGGCTTTACAACAGCACCAACTCCAAACGCTCCTTGCCCTGTAATCTCAGGGGAATTAAACTATAGCGGAGGAACAACTACCACTGGAACGCTAACCCTACAGCCATTTGGTGACTATCTTTTAAAGACTTCTAATAGTCTTGGCAATTTCCATTTCAACTTTGAATCGGAACCTTCTTCAGGAATTTACACTTCAGTTAATGTAACTTCGAATTTGAGTAATTCATTCAAAACCTTAAGTATTGACGGAGTTCTGAACAGTGGTCCATTTGGCTGCAGCTTTCAAGTAAGTCCCGGTCAATCATTTTACCTTCACAATAACGATGGCGTGATTGATATTGAGTTTTGCGACGCGCTATTCTCAACTTCGGGAAGTGGTTGCACCAGTGAATACATAACAGGAAAAGTCTCGATGTAACCGCTGTCAGATAAATTAAAGTTGCTTGCCATACCATTCAACAATCGTTTTCTCTGCTGGTTTCCCTTGCGGCGTAAACCTTCTATTCGTTTCACCTCCGATGGCTTTATCCGAATACAAATGCCATTTCCAGAAAAAACCGCCAGCAATAAAATCCTGACTCCAAATAGTTTCAAAAAGAGCTTTGTACGCCATCTGTTGACTTTCGGGACTAGTTTTGAGGGAACCTTCTTCATGCAGTCCATACCGAGCAGTGGTATGTTCAACACTTTTATAGCCGTATTCAGTAAACAGAATCGGTTTCGATGTTTTGATACTTAAAAGTGCCAAATCAGCTTCAATTGGTTTCCAAGCCTGTTTTAACTCTTTAAGTGTTGGATTTGCTTTATCTGATAGCGGAAAGTAGGCATCAATGCCGATGTAATCCAACAGCGACCAAAAGCCAACTTTTTTGTAATTGTCCCAATTGGATGCGTAGGTTATTTTACCCTTATAGATTTCACGCACTTCACTGATTAATTTATTCCAAAAGTCCGGTCGTTTCACAACAGCAATTCTGTATTCAGTCCCGATTGAAAACAAATCAATATTCATCGAATCAGCTATTTTGGCATACGCAAGAATATACTCTTTATACGTGTTTTCCCATTCCACCCAATCTTTTTCGGTCTTCAAATCAAACTCTCCTGGCCAACCCTGACCGACAACCCATACATGAGGTTTTAGCATTACCTTCAAACCCAATTCCTGAGCCATTTGGGCACATTCATAAGTTCCTTCGATTCCTTCACCACGCCATTGCCCTTCGTAATCATAGTGAACTGTCGCGTCGTTTTCTCTGGAATAAGCATATGGAATAATGGCAATCCATTCAGAATTGGACCTTTTGACTTTCGCCAACTCATCTTTATTCATTCGCCCTGATGGCATCTCAAGACTGACTCCATTAATTTTAAATTCAACTTTAGGCAGTTTTAATTGCACCTCGCTAAGATCATCACTTTGGGAAGCACACGAACTACAAATGATTAATAGAATTGAATAAAATATGGGGCGGATATACATACTACAATTATACGCATTTTAGACGCTTAAAACAGCAGATGAGCCTACCGCATCTGTTTAATTTTAACCACCAAAACACAAGGTCACTGCTTTATGAAGTATCGTTTTTAGCACTATCAAACCTTAAGGCATTCAATGCTTTGGGTTCTTCACGCAGCGGAATTAATTTTAGTTCTTGGATGCGGAAAAAAGAAAATTAAGATGTGTCTTTAGCCAGACATTCCCATTTATATTAACTTTGCCCGCAACTATTAAAACCCGTCGCGTAAAAACCGAAGAGAACACAAGTATTGGATCTCTAGTCGGCAATAGACGGGGAGTTCTTAATAATATTTTATCTATATGCTTAAGTATTGGAAATGGGGTCTACTCGCAATAATTTTGACCGTTGTAATTTACAACTTACCTCCATTCTACGGAAAAGTAGATAAAAACTTTTCACAAGATGATTTTCGTCGGTATGATCTAATCATAAGCGATACAGTCATCCATAAAATGGATTCTTTAGCGAAACCTGTAAATAATAACTTTACATTTTCAAAGGCTTGGTTCGAAGCCAAAATTGTCAGAGGTCACGATACCATAGAGGCAAATATTCGATTAAAAGGCGACAAAATTGATCATTATGACACCGAACTATTGTCCTTGCGGCTGAAGTATAAATTAAATGGAGAAAAAAATATTGTTAGCCTTCAACATCCCAAAACAAGAACATATATTTCTGAATGGATATTTCATAAACTTTTAAAACAAGAAGGACTCCCCTACCTCAACTACGATTTCGTATCCGTTTATGTAAACAATAAATTTAAGGGGCTTTATGCAGAAGAAGAGCATTTTTCAAATCATAATATTGAAGAAAATTGGAATCGTGTTCATGGTCCTATTTTGAAATTCGAAGATGAGAAATATTGGCCTGCAGGTTTGAGCTGGGAAGATCCTAGTTTCATACCAAGCATCTATCAAGAAGCAGAAATAAGTAGCTTTAATTACAAGAAAAAGGAGCGAAACTCTGATGTATACAAAACAGCGGTAGCATTGTTGAATGATTACCGCAATGGGCAAATTCCAGTCAATCAAATATTCGACCTTCAAATCCTTGCCAAATTCTATGCTTTAACTGACCTTGTGGGAGGCCATCACGGATTGCGTTGGATAAATACCAGGTATTATTTCAATCCACAAACCAATTTATTTGAGCCTGCTGGTTTTGATTCAAATGCAACACGAATTAATAGTTTGGCTATACATGACAAGCGGTTAAATCCTGCTCATCAGTCAAAAATAACATCGAATCCGGAATTTCTTAAACACTATTATCACTATTTGAGCATATATTCAAAGAAAAAATTCCTCGACGATTTCTATCAAAAGCATGACTCCGAGTTGAATCTTTATCTGGAAGCATTTAGTGATCAGTTTAATGTAGACAGAAGTTCACTTAAATCTGACCTATATCTAAACCAATGGGTGATTTTTTACAATTTGAATAAGAAAGTTCTATTCACCGGATTATTCTTAATTATAGGACTAATCGTATTTCTTCAAATCAAAAAACGCAGACGCAGAAATAAGCTGAAGTTAAAGACAGACCTAAAAAGTCGGCATGAAGATTAGAATACCGTTATAAGTTACCTCACCTATTGGATTTGTGATCGTTTCATTTTTTAAAAATTCCAACTACAAATACGTCTCCATCTTCGGGGACAGCACAATTTTCAAAAATAGGTCGAGCTTCTTCTAAATGCAACTCGCCATTTTCATACCTGGCACTTAGGTGTCCCATCAACAATTTACCGACGGATGCTTCTTTGGCAACTTTCGCTGCATCACCAGCTGTTGAATGCTTGGTTGCTTCTGCACGATCTCTCAGATTCTCAAGGAATGTTGCTTCATGGTAAAGTAAATCAACTCCTTTCACCGATTCAACGACGTTTGGCATGTATTCGGTATCACTGCAAAACGCGTATTTCAATTCAGGACCATTAGATTCGGTGTAATCTTCTGATAAGAAACTTTTTCCTTCAAATTCAATATCTTCTCCTGCTTTTAATCGGTGGTAATGTTCAATTTTTACACCATCACGTTTTGCTTTATCAGCACGTAATCTTCGTTCTTTTACTTTTTGAGTAATAACGAATCCACTTGTTGGTACTCGATGTGAAAGTGGAAAATAATTGATTTTAATTTTAGCATCCTCAAATAAAACACCGCTTGAATCTTTCTCTAATTCAACAAAGCTGATTTCAAAAGCCAATCCACCTCCGCCAGCATGAATTTGATTCATTATTAATTCCTTCAATCCCGGAGGGCCGTAGATTTGAATTGGTTTCTCTCTTCCCAATAGATGCATGGTACTCAGTAAACCAACCAAACCGAAATAATGATCTCCGTGCAAATGCGAAATTAGAATATAGTTAATGCGTTGAAATTTAATTCCAAGCTTTCTGATCTGAATCTGAGTTCCTTCGCCACAATCGATTAAAATATGGCGTTCGCTACACTGAACATATTGCGCTGTAGGGTTTCTTTGGGAAGTAGGAATTGCTGCTCCGCTACCGAGTATGGTAACCGAAAAACTCACTATGAAATTTTAGAAAGAGCGTCGTTTTTATCGCTTGCAAGAGTTAGAACTTTGTCCAACTGTGCAATTTCGATAAGCTTTTGAACATTTTCTTGAAGTCCACATAAAACAAATTTACCGTTTGTGTCTTTGCACAAACGATTGGCAACAAGGATAGCACTTAATCCAGACGAGTCGCAGTATTTCGCTTTCGTCATATCAATTACGATATTGTTCACACTGTTCTTATTCAATAAAACCAATTCAGCCTTCAAACCGGATGCATTTCCTGCATTAAGTTTCACGACATTAACTTGTACTACTGCTGTACCGTTTTCTTGATCTACTGTAAAGTCCATTTGTGTGTTTGTTTCTTTCAAATGTAAGAATTTTTATTGGCGTTTAATTTTTGCAGCCAACAAATATATTACGGCCATTCGAACCGCCACTCCATTCTCAACTTGATCCAATATAATGGCTTGATCTGAGTCCGCAACATCGCTTGTTATTTCAACTCCACGGTTGATTGGCCCCGGGTGCATCACGACAATTTTCTTTGAAAGCGAGTCTAAGATCTCTTTCGTTAACCCATATTGCATTGAGTATTCTCTCAGTGAGGGAAAGTACTTTATCTCTTGTCGTTCCAATTGAATTCGAAGCATGTTTGCGACATCGCACCACTCTAAGGCTTTTAAAAGATTGTGTTCAACCTTTACACCTAATTTATGAATGTACTTTGGAATCAATGTTGTCGGTCCGCACACCATAACTTCTGCGCCTAATTTTTGCAGGCAATAGATGTTTGACAATGCAACTCTTGAATGAAGAATATCTCCAACAATAACCACTTTCTTCCCTTCAACACTTCCAAGTCGTTCTCGAATTGAATATGAATCGAGCAAAGCCTGTGTAGGATGTTCATGCGTTCCATCTCCAGCATTTACAATTTTAGCGTCTACTCTTTCAGAGAGAAATTTTGCTGCGCCTGGATTCGGATGCCTCATGACAACCATATCCACCTTCATTGAAAGGATATTATTTACGGTATCGATTAGCGTTTCGCCTTTCTTTACGGAGCTACTTGCTGCTGAAAAGTTTACGATGTCTGCTGAAAGTCTTTTTTCGGCGAGTTCGAATGAAAGTCGTGTTCGTGTTGAATTTTCGAAAAATAGATTGGCAATGGTAATGTCTCTAAGTGAAGGAACTTTTTTAATTGGGCGATTGATGACTTCTTTAAAAGCATCTGCCGTTTTAAAAATGATATCAATGTCATTTTTAGTGAGATCCTTTATTCCAGTTAAATGTTCAACGCTAAGACTATCCATTGGCTTCCGGTGTAAAAAGTACGACTTTATCTTCTCCTTCTATTTCATTCCATTCAACGGAGACTCTTTCAGAAATCAGTGTATCGACTGTTTTCCCAACGTAATCTGCTTGAATTGGTAAATCTCTTTTAAATCTTCTATCGATCATTGTCAGCAACTCAACCTTTGATGGTCGACCGAAGGCAAGTAAGGCGTCCAGTCCTGATCTGATTGTTCTTCCTGTGTAGAGAACATCATCGATGAGTACTACATTTTTGTTTTCAATAACGAAGTCGATGTTGGTCGCGCTAGGAATTAACGGGATTTCTCTTCGTCTGAAATCATCTCGATAGAATGTGATATCTAGATTTCCACAAACGATTTCCTTTCCAAGGATTTCTTCCAGTTTTGATTTCAAACGTGTAACTACGTTGACACCTCTAGGTTGTAGACCTATGAGAACTGAATTTGAAAAATCGTTGTGGGTTTCTATTAATTGATAGCAAAGGCGGTTAAGTGTTAGTTCAAAATGCTTAGAATTAAGAATCACTTGCCTTTCCATCGGGACAAAGATAAAGAGTATTTTATTAAGCGCAACGCGAAACGAATGAAATATGTTTGAAACACTAAATTTCTGATTCAATACTGTTAAATCAACAGTTCATACCGTTCAGATGTTATTCAAAAAAGGGACGCTAAAAGCTTGTATATTGGTACTGTTAGGTGAGTAGAAATGGAAGTTAAATCGAATTATGCTTCCGTTTGTTTTTGGTTTAAATGCCTGAATTCAAATCTTGATTATTTATCGCAGTATTGGTTGACTACGGTTTTTATGATTTGAGCTCAGGTATTTTTTTTGC
>JAWUWJ010000058.1:0-7830 GCA_034111925.1 Crocinitomicaceae bacterium | reverse complement strand
TAATATTCAGGCAACCGAAGTGACCGTTGGAACAAGTGGACCCTTTTTTTCTGGAACTATGCAGCTTGGACCTGACTTGAAGTTGTATGTAGCGAATCTGAATCATGGCTATTTGTCGGTATTTAACGAACCTAATTTACCCGGCGCGGCATGTGGTTTTGTTGCAGATCAGGTTGATCTTGGAGGCGTGGATTCTAAACTTGGGTTGCCAAATTTTATTGATAGTGAACTGGCCAATACGAATTCTATTGAAGAATTCGAAGATGTAGAAGTCAATGTGTTTCCTAATCCGACGCAAGGAGATATTTCCATAAATGCACCTATTGGGACTGCAGTTGAAACGATTGAGGTCATAAGTATTTCGGGACAACACGTTGCTGAGTATGCTTATGCAGAGAACCTTAATTTGGATGTTGATCAGGGAACGTACATTCTTATTTTCAAAGCAAATGGAGTTCCACTGTCCAGAACTAGAGTCGTAATTAAGTAAGGTTTTCTCTTGAATTAATAATCAAGGAAATTTAGGCCTTGAATGCGTTTATAAGTTGATCCAAATTCTATTTGCTAAATTGCGACCTGATTTTAATCTAGTGCCATTATGAAAAAGAAAATTGTCGACTTTACTGTTACTGCATTCACCCTTACTTCATCTGTGTTGTTAATCCTGATGCTTTTTGTAGATCTAGTAAATTATGATGTCGATATCTATGGAACATTTGTTCTTGATGTGCATAAAATTGCCTACTTCTGGCCAAACGGACAGGCTGTTGATAGTAAGGATATAGTATGGGTAGCTCCTGGTTTAATAATTTCTGCAGTGTTGATGCTGTTTCCTATTCTGTTGCTTATAATGAAGAAGAAAGCAACTCTATTTTTCTGGGGAAACGTCGTTATTTTAGGAATTGTAATTGTTGTTCAAAATTTGGCTTTGGACTATGCGACATCTAGAATTTTTAATACGGTTGATTTGTTGCCAGATGAAGAATATTTAGGAGCCCTTTATTTTCCTTATTACAGCCTAGGATTGGCAATTATAGCTGCTGTGATTTATACTTTCTATGGTAGGAAATTGAAGGAAGGTGCAGGAAAAACGTCAGATGAGGTGCTTGATGGGATTTAGGCGCTTCGCTTTTGATCGTTCTGTACACTCTCTTTTGGATTTTAGATATTAGAATTATAGACGTTCATTTTCTAAACTTCAAGGTCTAAATTCTAACGTATTGTCCCAGAGTTGTCCCGTAGTTTTCTCAATAAAAGATTACTGTTGGAGTTAGTTTTGTAGTATAAATTGAAACTAACTTGAAAAAATGAGAAATGTAATTTTAGTACTAATGATGTTTACTGTTTCCGGTTCATCGTTTGCGCAAATCGAAAAGAACCAAGAATGGAGTGTTTTTATAACTCCTACTTCAATTTTGAATCCATCGTACCCAGCATTTCACATTGGGTCTGAGAGAAAGGGTACTAATTGGGGATCCGTAATCGAATTAGGAGTGTTACTTCCGAAAAGTTTCTATCACAACAGTACTTCTGCAATTGGATTGCAGGACTTTTCATCGATAAACAGAGGGTTCTTTATTAAAGCAGAGGAGAAATGGTATTGGAACAAAAATTTATACCTTGGATTAAACGCATCCGTTCTATTTAACAATTATACGCGAACTGATATGTTTGATGAAACTCCGGAAATTACGGAGCAACTCGTTGGTTTTTGGTTTTGCTCAAATTGCGTGGAAGACACGTATAACATTAAAAAAACAAGGTTGAATACAAGCCTTAAAGTGGGTGCAAAATTCGATTTTGAAAACAGAATGTACGTTGATGGATATTTTGGGTTAGGATTCAGTTACCATTGGAATAGACATCAATCAAACACTGAATTACATAAAAACCCGGCAATAGCTGATGGCCTAGTTGTGTATTATGATGCGCATTATCCAGGAAACTTCTTGTACCGTTTGCCAGTTCCTATTTTGGGAATAAGAGTAGGCTATAATTTAAAATGAATCTTAATCGTTTAATTTAAGAACGGCCATAAATGCCTCTTGAGGAATTTGAACGCTACCCACTTGACGCATACGTTTCTTTCCTGCTTTTTGCTTTTCAAGAAGTTTACGTTTACGAGAAATATCACCACCATAACATTTTGCGGTAACATCTTTTCTCAGCGCTTTAATAGTCTCTCTTGAGATGATTTTTGCACCAATGGCAGCTTGAATCGGAATTTCGAACTGTTGTCTTGGAATTAATTCCTTCAACTTGATACAAATTCTTTTTCCTAAATCGAAAGCATTGCTTCGGTGAACTAAAGCCGATAATGCATCAATTTGATCTCCGTTGAGAAGAATCTCCATTTTAATCAAATCCGACGCTCTGTATCCAATTGGATGGTAATCGAAAGAAGCATAACCTCTAGAAACCGTTTTTAAACGATCGTAGAAATCAAATACAATCTCACCCATTGGCATTTCGAAAGAAAGTTCAACACGGTCTTGTGTCAAATATATTTGGTTCGTCAATTCACCACGTTTTTCAATACAAAGTGTCATGATTTGCCCAACATACTCCGATTTTGTAATAACCTGAGCTCTGATATACGGTTCCTCAATCAATTCCATCCCAGAAGGATCAGGAAGTTCAGAAGGATTGTTTACAATTATTGCAGTTTCAGGATCTCTACGCATGAAGGCTTTGTACGACACGTTGGGTACAGTTGTAATAACTGTCATGTTGAACTCACGCTCCAATCGTTCCTGGATAATTTCCATGTGAAGCATTCCTAAGAACCCACAACGGAAACCAAAACCTAAGGCTGCAGATGATTCCGGTTCGAAAACCAAAGATGAATCATTCAATTGCAGTTTCTCCATAGAGTAACGCAATTCCTCGTAATCTTCAGTATCAACAGGATAAACACCTGAGAATACCATTGGTTTTACATCCTCAAAACCTTGAATAGCGCTTTCACAAGGGTTTTCAAGTGTTGTAATTGTATCGCCAACTTTTACTTCAGCAGCTTTCTTAATTCCAGAAATGATGTATCCAACATCTCCAGCTCTAACTTCTTTTTTAGCTACAAGACCCATTTTAAGAATCCCAACCTCTTCAGCACCGTAACTTTTTCCAGTATTAAAGAATTTAATTTTATCTCCTTTTCTGATCACTCCATTTCGAACACGGTAATACGCGATAATTCCTCTAAATGAGTTGAATACAGAATCGAAAATCATTGCCTCTAACGGCGCTTCTTCGTCTCCACTTGGAGAAGGAACACGGTCGATAACAGCATCTAAAATATCTTGAACGCCAAGTCCAGTTTTACCTGAAGCTCTAATAACGTCGTTTGGATCACAGCCAATCAATTCAACGATTTGATCTGTTACTTCTTCTGGATTTGCTCCAGGAAGATCCATTTTGTTTAGAATTGGAATGATTTCAAGATCATGTTCCAAAGCCAAATATAAATTCGAGATTGTTTGCGCTTCAATTCCTTGAGCTGCATCTACAATTAACAAAGCACCTTCACAGGCGGCAATCGATCGAGAAACTTCGTATGAAAAATCTACGTGACCCGGTGTGTCAATTAAATTCAGAATGAAATCTTCACCGTTGTGGTTGTAGTTCATTTGAATCGCGTGACTTTTAATCGTAATCCCACGTTCACGCTCAATATCCATGTCATCAAGAGCCTGAGCTTGCATCTCACGATCTGAT
Organism: Crocinitomicaceae bacterium; assembly: GCA_034111925.1. Taxonomy (GTDB): domain Bacteria; phylum Bacteroidota; class Bacteroidia; order Flavobacteriales_D; family Crocinitomicaceae; genus UBA4466. Next base: position 4,116 of record JAWUWJ010000058.1, on the reverse strand, counting down.
ATTGTACCAGTGGTTTGCAATAGACGATCTGCAAGAGTACTCTTCCCGTGATCAATGTGTGCGATGATGCAAAAATTTCGAATGTTCTTCATACCTGATTATAAGCTCTGTAATTGACTTGTAGCCTACAAAAATACGTCAAATTAATGGATTAAATAGACATTGTGTGAAGATTGAAGGCTTGTGATAAAACAAAAGGTCTATAAAACATGAACGGGAATGACTGGCGTCATTCCCGAACAAAAACCTAAACTACTACTACTTATGAAAACTAACTTCTACTTAGTTGATTAAGTACATTCAAATTGTATGCCAACTTTCAGTTTTTAATCAACTTGTATCGTTATTAGTTAAAACGATAATAGTATTGGGATATTATATTGAGGATTGCGTTTTAACGTATTTTATCAATTGAGAATGAAATTAGAAAAAATGCAAGGTTTTGATAGGGAATCCAAAGATGACCAACCGTAAAATTTTGATGGAAAAAAAGGTCTATAAAACATGAACGGGAATGACTGGCGTCATTCCCGAACAAAAACCTAAACTACTACTACTTATGAAAACTAACTTCTACTTAGTTGATTATGTACATTCAAATTGTGTGCCAACTTTTCTGTGTTTCATCAACCTGTATCGTTATCTATTAAACGCTGGAACTTCTAAAAAATTACACTCTAATTCGTTTTTTAACATTTGTTTTCAAATGGAAATCAGGGATTTACGAGTTTTTTTGGTCTAAATGGGGTAGCTAACATGTTGATATTCAACAAGGTTAAACATGTATGCGTGCACAGTAAATTTAAACTATTTTTTTCTTGAAATAAATTGATTTTAACATTTCAAAACCCTGAATTGAATGTCATATTTTAATTCCTTTTTTTATTAAAAATAAATGCAAGATTAATAAACTGACACAGTTGTCAGTTTATTAATCTGAATAACGCCACAATGGCAAGTTTAATGACAACCTGAATAAGTACGCATTAATAAACGAGTAATAGTGCGTGATAAATTGGGTAAATGTATCATTGATAGTTGATTGTGAATTCATTAGTTTTATAATTAGGTATTAACGCCGTTTAGGTTAACTACATCTTAGATGAGTATCGTAGTTTTATTTTTAGCAATAAAAGTCCGCATCGGCTAATCCGGTGCGGACTTTTATATTTTGAATTAAATGGTTCTCGTTTAGCTCCATGAGATGTTTCACAAATAACACCCGGAGTTAAAACTCAATTATCCGTTGATGTCCTTTTTGCTGTAAACGCTGAATGAGAACTTCAGTATTACCCCGCCCAAAGTCAATAGGACCAATAGAGATATCCAGCTCACTGAATAATCGGAATCTAAAACGTTAAACTCTAGATAATGAAAGGGTGATAAATAGCCCAGCCATTCAACAGAATCTGTTGCTTTAGAGATGGCATTTAAGAAATAAGAGCCAAAGATTATTCCTACCACAATTCCCATGAAGTTCTTTTTGGGTTTAAAAAACATAGAAAGCAAAACGCCCGTTGTCGTAAAGAAGGCGATTAAGCCCAGTCCATGCACATGCATAATCGCAAAGGCGGACCAATCAACATTTCCTCCACCAAAAATTAAAAAGCCAATGATTGCAGTTAGGGTTTGTATGAAATAGATAATCAATGTTAAAGTAAGAAGTGAAGCCATCTTCGAATCGAAAATGGTTTTTCTCGAAATGGGTTTTGTCATTAAAAACTCAGAGGTTCCATCTTTTTCTTCTTTGGAGATTATTGTCGCGCCTGTTGAGGTCGTGAAAATTCCAAGAAGCAGAATTATATAGATGCCATAATAAGTGCTGTAGAATCCAATGCTACTTGTCCAAGTCTGCGCGTCCATTCCCATTGCTTTTGTGATTTCCTCCGGCAACTTATCTGTCATCTTCGCTATGTCCTCTCCCATTTCGGCCATGGAAGGAAAGATGGCCAAAATCATTAGTGTAAATCCAACTACGATCAATGACCACGTAATTAGATTCTTTCTATTGCGTTTCAGCTCTTTGGTATAAAGGTTTTTATTCATCTTAACGTTCGTAATAATTCATGAATATTGATTCTAAATCGGGTTCTTCTAAAACCGCATCGGCCAAATCTAATGTCGCCATCCAATCAATTAAAATATGTATCGGCCCGACGTATTCAAAAGTAAGCTTCAAGTTATGCCAGTGCTCGTTTTGAACTCCTTCGGGTAGAACGAGATCTTTCGGTTTTTCGCCAAAGACAAAACGCACTTTTTTCATTTGCTTCTTCATCAGAGCATTGATGTCTTCTATTGCTGTGATTTCGCCCTTCCGAATAACAGCGGCTTTATCACACATTCTTTGAATTTCAGATAAGATGTGAGAACTAAAAAAAATGGTAACACCCTTTTTATTTTGCTCTTCCAGTAATTCAAAAAATCGATTTTGCATTAAAGGATCGAGTCCAGATGTAGGTTCATCCAAGATCAGCAATTTCGGATTGTGCAAGACGCTTTGAATAATGGCGCATTTCTTCTTGTTCCCAAACGATAAATCAGTGATTAATTTGTCTAAATCCAACTCGAAATGTTCAGCCAATCGTTCGATTTCAGCATGGTTCACTTCGCCATAGAATTTGGAGTGGTATTCAAGCAATTCTCTCGACGACATTTCATCGTAGTAATGAACTTCTGATGGCAGGTATCCAATGCTTTCTCGAATCAAATGCCCTTGAGTCTCAATATCAAGTCCGAGCATCTTGCCTGATCCAGATGTTGGAATCAAAAGCCCCAATAGGGCTCTAATAAATGTTGATTTACCTGCGCCGTTCGGGCCGATAAATCCAAATACTTCACCTTCTTTTACTTCAAGGGAAACGTCTTTGATACCCAGGTGAGCACCGTAGTATTTGCTTAGTTTATTTGTTTGTATTGCGAACATAATCTAGTTTTTAGCGTCCATTGCCTGACTTTGCAGACGGATATTATCATCCAATAATTCGAAAAAGAGTTTCTCGTTTTTTCCAGCGAATAGTGACTCGCCCTTTTGTATTCGGCTGTCGAACTCCCGGCCATAGTTGAACTTCATATATTGAAGGAGTTGCTCTCCGATTTTCATTAGGTAAAAGGCCAAACGATCCGGTGGTACATCATTGCGGAAGAAGCCGTTGTCAATTTCTGGTTGAATGAGGGCTTTCATTCCGTCCAGTCCTTGTTGATAAAGTGCGTTGTACATCGGTTTCAAAGTTGGGGAATTCATGTTTTCCATGAGATGGTACCCAAAATTGCTCAATAGCGGACATTCTCTATCGAATTGCATGCCTTCGGTATACATGGCGCGCCAAAAGTCCCAAAATGTTTCAAAGTCTTCTCGCTTGACATGGCTTACGTACTCCATTTTTTTCTCGAAGCAATGTTGCATAAGGTATTTGAAAAGGTCTTCCTTGTTTTCAAAATATTGGTAGAAACTTCCTTTGGCCATGCCGAGAATTTTTAAAACGCTACTTATCGATGCATCATCGTACTTGTGAATTGTAAACTCACGATAGAATGCGTTTTCGATGCTGTGGCGTTTCGCAAGATTTAAATTTAAAAATGTTTGTTTCGGCATAAATGTGACTGTGTGGTCACAAATATACGAATAATTCTTAAATGTGACTAGGTAGTCATGAAATGGATTGTTCGATTTTTTGAATGTTCGATTATTCGAAGATTGTCTTCAGGCTTCGATCTTTAGGGTTGGATGTTAAATGGTCTTTGTTGAATGAGGTCAAATCGAAAGGTCGAAAAATCAGACTTTCGAAAGATCAATTCACACGATTTCTATTTTTTTTCAAGAGGAATTGAGGAGTCTAATGACTTAATTATTCAACACGTAAATTAAGTCGTCAGCCTATTGTCAAATGAAGTATGCTCTAAATTATTTTTGGATTCTCAATTGAAATAGATGAAACAAAATCAAATCGAAAGGTCGAAAGATCGAAAAATCAGACTTTCGAATGATCGCCCTACACAATCTCCATTTTCTTCAATAGGAAAGAGGCGTTCATGTTTTGACAAATCCCTTTCTTGAAGGTATAATCAAAGAACAATTCATCGTTCACTATTTCTGCGTCGAAGTAATAGTTTCGAATT
>JAWUWJ010000057.1:0-56398 GCA_034111925.1 Crocinitomicaceae bacterium | reverse complement strand
AGCAAAAGGTAAATCTCTAGAAATACACAAAACACTTGTGTTTTCAAGATCAGCAGCCATTTTATTGAAGTTACGAACCGATGCTGCACACGTTCCAGTATCAATACTTGGGAAAATGTTTAATACTAGGTTCTTTCCTTTAAAATCGGCAAGTGTTTTTACAGACAAATCTCCTCCAACTAATTTAAAGTCAGTTGCTGCATTTCCGATTGCTGGCAATTCGCCACTTGTATTGATTGCATTTCCTTTTAATGTGATTTTTGACATAATTTTTCGTTTTAATTAATCTATTTTGTTTGAATCAACCTTCTACTCTAGCGGATTATTAATCTACTAGCGTCACTAAGTCTTCTTTGCTTTTACGTACCTTCTTAAGGTTCACAAGCCAATCATTTTCCACATCACGATATCCAATTGGAAGCATAACACAACTTCTCAATCCTTTTTCGCGAAGCCCCAGTATTTTATCCAAAGCGTCAGCATCAAATCCTTCCATTGGAGTACTATCCACCCCTTGAAGAGCTGCTGCAATGATCGCTTGCGAAAGTGCAATATACGCTTGTTTAGCCGCATGGTTAAAGTTTACCTCAGCATCTTGCTTTGGATAGCTCCCCAAAAGCATTTGACGGTAATTTTCCCAACCTTCGTTTTTAGTTCCTCGGACCGTGTTTGTTAAGTCAAACATCTTGTTTATTCTGTCCTCAGTATACGTATCCCAAGCTGCAAAAACAATCAGATGTGAGCAGTCCGACACCACCGATTGATTCCAAGCAATAGGCTGGATTTCGTCCTTAACTTCCTGATTTGTAATGACAATAATTTCAAATGGTTGCAATCCGCTTGACGTTGGAGCAAGTGAAATCGCTTCAATAATGTTATCTATTTTTTCTGGAGATACTTTATCGCCATTCATGGCTTTTGCAGCGTAGCGCCAATTTAATTTATCTAATAATTCCATATCTATTTTAGTTGTATTTATTCTTGATTTTTATTGTTTTCGCTGAGAATCTCTATCCATTGATTCAGCATGTCTTTCAACAGAAGAATCTCCGATAAATTGATGTTCTCATTCAGCATTATTTTAAGAAGATTTTCAGGAATTGGCTTGGCTTGACCTTTCAGGAGCTTCCCTTTTTCTTCAAGTTGTATGATCACACTTCGTTCGTCTTCGATTGATCTACTTCGTTTTATCAGTCCCGTTTTCTCCATCCTTTTTAACAATGGCGAAATCGTATTGGTATTCAAAAGCAGTTTTTCTGTAATCTGATTTACAGATACGTTGTCGTTTTCCCACAAGACCATCAGCACCAAATATTGAGGGTAAGTAATACCCATTTCATCTAGATAGGGCTTATAAGCCTTGGTGATTAGTCGAGAGGCCGAATAAATCGGAAAGCAGATTTGGTTGCTTAATTGCAATGCTTTGTCGTCCATTAGTTTTTAGATTTAGTAGCTCTCCAAGATTTCCATGAACCAGCGGACCAAAGGGCCCAAACAATCAAGACTGGTTGAAAAAACAAGCGTGTTAGTCGCGCACTATCTGATTCCAAAGCTCCAAAAGCGTCTTTGCCATCGATGTATTGTGAAATGTTCCCTGGGAAAATCAATACGAAAAATAAGGCCAATGCCCAGCCGAAACTTGCTCGTTTGCTTTTCCAAAAAGCCAATCCAAGTCCCAATGCCATTTCTACAATTCCCGATAGAATTACCACTAAATCTTTACTCACAGGAACCCAATCGGGTACTTGAGACTGAAAATCGATTCTATTAAAAGTAAGATGACTAAATCCTGCATAGACCATGAAAAAGGCCAATAGTAATCTGAAAATATTCTGTGTCAATGATGTTTTTACCATAACTCTTCACTTTAAACGCTTACGATTATATCGTGCACGATACAAAAATACACATTTTGAATGTATCAGCGTTTATTTTTGAAAAATGATTTGAAATATTACAAGAACCAAAGCCAACGAATAGTACTTCTACCTCGTCATGCAAGCAACCTATCACTTAAAAACAGGCCGAACGTTTCAGACAAATCCATTTTACAATGAAAAACATCAGCGTCTTATTTATTGCTACATTCCTGACAGTGCAGCTTTACGCTCAAACGGTCACACCAACGGCTCAATTTAAGTTCGATGGTTCACTGACTGAAACCTTCAGTAATTTATCACCGGACAGCTCATTTGCTGTTTTTTCATACGGAGACGATCAAACAGTTTCATCCAATTCAGCTTTGGAGATGGTGGACGGTGCTTTTACAATGCCAGACCCTTCATTTACACAATTCGGATTGGAAGACTTTTCAATGTCAGTTTGGATGAAGCTCACAACTAGTTTGTGGCCAACAGAATATTTAATTATGAAAAACGGTTCAAGTGATTACTTCCGTTTTCGATACAATGGATTTTTTGATCAAATGAATTTCTATTTCCGACCAAATTCAGACAGCTCAGAAATATCCGTTGGAACAGCTTCAAATACTGTAGGCACAAACTGGAACTTGTACACCGTGACAGTTGACCGCGATAGTACAATGAATATGTACCTGAACAACAATTTGGTCTTCACGAATGACATTTCACATTTAGAATCCTTCCCTGCTGATTTTTCTGGAGGGTTATTTAGATTCGGAGCGGAGGGCCTTGCAATCAACGATCTCGCCTTTTTCGACAAAGCATTAACATTGGATGAAGTCACTGCCATTTTTGACAATGAATTGCTTTTGGATGATCTATCGCAACAAGCACTTACGATATACCCAAACCCTGTGAGTACGATACTGAAAATCAAGTCTGAAACATCCGTAAATGAGGCTTATGAAATTTACTCTGCATCAGGAAAGTCGATGCAAAAAGGCAGGATCGAGAACGGCGAAATTGACGTTCATCTTTTAAGTCCAGGCTCTTACTCACTTCAGATTTTGGGTAGAAGCTTTTCATTGGTCATCCAATAAATCGACCTTTTATTTATTCAATCAAAATGAATTAGAACCGTCTCATTATAAAAGCATTACTATCTTTAGTATATAAATCAAATCTATCTCGCTTTGGAACTTACAATCAAAATCTTAATTCGACTTATCGCTTTTATCCATATTTACATTATGATCTTCGAAATGTTCCAATGGACGACTAGAGGCCCAAAGGTGTTTCGCAATTTCCCGAAGGATCTATTTGGAAAAACAAAAGCGATGGCCGCCAATCAAGGACTCTACAATGGTTTTTTGGCCGCAGGATTAATCTGGACGTTCTTTATTACTGATAACGCATGGCAATGGAACATATCACTTTTCTTTCTGATCTGTGTGGCCGTTGCTGGAATATATGGAACGTTTACAGCAGCCAAACAAATCTTTTTTGTTCAAGCTTTGCCCGCGCTGATTGCGATTGTCTTGCTTCATTTTTAGTCGTTCTATTTCCAAATTTCTAAACAAAGGTGATTTTGCCTGTTATTTAGGAATCGCTCTGGTTTCATTGAGTAGAATAAGTGCTAACAATTAACGAATTATTTCACCGACCCAAAATGCATCTCAAAAAACTCGCTATTGTTTTTATCACAATCACCCTTGTTTTTGGTTGCTCTGAAGAACTTGAAACTTCAATTCAAAGTGGAGACATTATATTCCAAAGTACCAATTCAAGACAATGTAAAGCCGTTAAACTTGCAACGAAATCAAAGTATAGCCACGTTGGGATTGTTTTGGAAATCGATGGTGAATTGATTGTTTACGAAGCCGTGCAACCTGTAAAAATGACGCCTCTCGCCGATTGGATTCGACATGGACAAGGCGGCCACTATGTGGTGAAACGGTTAAAAAATGCAGATGAAATTTTGACAAGCGCCGTCTTATCTGATATGGAAGATCTCGCAAATGGATATCTAGGTAAAAACTACGATATCTACTTCGAATGGTCGGACGAGAAAATTTACTGCTCTGAATTGGTTTGGAAAATATACAAGCAAGCCACAGGAATTGAAATTGGAAATCTAAAGACTTTAAAAGATTTCGACCTTTCAAGCAACAGTGTTCAATCAATAATGGAAGAACGCTACGGAAATGACATTCCACTAGATGAAGATGTTATTTCTCCCGCAGGAATGTTCAACTCCGAAAAATTGGTTTTGATCGAACAAAAATAGCTTCCTTGTTTTAAGAAACTCTGAACTCGATATCCACTTTCAATGGTTACGTTAACTTCTCCTCAGGCAGAACAGTCTGCAATGAGCACTCTCAAATCATTTAAAAAAACACATTCAATTCACAAAAAGAATTAAAAAAACATGATATTTTCATCATAATGATAGTAATACTATTATATTTGCACTCAATACAATCGAATATGCACGTTTTACAATCCAAAATAGGAATTAAAATTAATGCGAAAGTCTATAAGAAAGACCCGTTATCAAGCGAGCTTGGAGGGAAAATCTTGAGCCATAGCATTGCTTTTATCGAGGAAGCTGGATTTGAAGATTTTACATTTCGAAAATTAGCACAACTCATAAACTCGACGGAAGCCTCTATTTATCGCTATTTTGAAAACAAACACAACTTGTTGGCTTACTTAACAATGTGGTATTGGAGTTGGATGGAATACCGTGTTTTTATGACTACCGTAAACATTGATTGTCCTAAAATTAGATTGAGAAGAGTCATAAAATGCCTTACCGAAGAAGTAAAAGAAGACAACGAGGTTCAGCAAATAGATGAAATAAAATTACAGCGCGTAGTTATTACGGAATCGTCAAAGGTTTATATTTCTAAAAAGGTAGATCAAGACAACGAACTCGGCTTCTTCTTAGTTTACAAAGATTTGGTACAAAGAGTTGCTGATATAATCTTGGAAATCAATCCTAAATTTAAATATCCACACATGATGGTTTCGACCATTATTGAAGGAGCACACCACCAAAGATTCTTTGCGAATCATTTGCCTAGGTTAACAGATATTATTCCCGGAGAAGACACGGTTACGACCTTCTACACTGAACTTATAGAAAGAGAATTGTCCATTGAAAAATAATTCCATCATATCATTTATTTTTGGGCTACTCATGCTGACTGTAATTGTAAATCAATTGACGGATCAGATCATTCGCATGTCTACTTCTGATGACACTATTGAATTGACTGAGTTTGAAGAGGAATTTGAAGAGGAAATAGAAGATAAATTGGCTTCTATTCAACCAATTCAAATTGAAAATATCGAAATTAGAATCGACAAATCATTTATCACCATTTCAAAACAATTGGTACAGCTGAAAGTCTACAAAAAAATTCCCGTACCTCCTCCCGAATTAGGATAAGCTATCCAAATTTCATTTCCGAAATCCTTCGGAGCCAAATCAATACATCTAATACATTTTCATGCAAGCATCAAAACTGAGTCCGATCAGACGCTTTTGGTTACTACTAAAACCTGACAAACTCGAAATTCGTAACATTTACATCTACGCAATCATTATTGGGTTGCTCAACCTTGTTCTTCCTTTAGGAATTCAGTCAATTATCAACTTAATTCAAGGTGGAGAAGTAAGCACATCTTGGCTCGTTCTCGTTGGATTGGTAGCTGCTGCACTTTCACTCAGTGGAATTTTGCAAATCAATCAACTGCGAATTACGGAGAACTTGCAGCAAAAGTTCTTTACAAGAGCAGCATTTGAGTTCACATACCGTATTCCGAGAATTCGATTGGAGCAACTTTTTAAGGAATATGCACCTGAATTAATGAATCGGTTTTTTGATATTGTTTCCATCCAAAAAGGAACAACGAAAATTTTAATTGATTTCTCATCGGCGAGTATTCAAGTACTGTTTGGTATGATTCTATTGTCGCTCTACCATCCATTTTTCATTGTTTTCAGCTTGTTCTTGATTTCCATTATCATTGGAATATTCTATTTCACAATAAGAAGTGGTCTTAAAACAAGTCTCGAAGAATCGAAGCACAAGTACCGTATCGCCCACTGGTTAGAAGAATTGGCAAGATCAAATACCACTTTCAAATTGGCTGGAAATCCAGACCTACCAATGGAAAGAACCAACAAGCAAACCGCTGACTATGTAGACGCCCGCGAAAGACACTTCGGTATTCTTCGCAAGCAGTACAGTCTAATGATTGTGTTTAAGGTTCTCGTTGCCGTGGGATTGCTACTCATTGGTGGATTACTTGTTATTGATCAACAGATGAACATTGGTCAATTCGTTGCTGCAGAAATCGTAATTCTATTGATTGTCAACTCGGTTGAAAAGGTCATTCTTAGTTTCGAAACAATTTATGATGTATTGACCTCTTTGGAAAAAATTGGTCAAGTGATGGATTTAGAACTCGAGAAAGACGGTGGAATGTCACCCAAAGAATCTGACGAAGGAATTGAATTGGAATTGATGAACATTTCATACAAATACCCTCAGGAACAACGCCACATTATTGATAATTTATCATTGAATATCAAGTCAAATGAGCGCGTTTTAGTGACAGGTAGAAATGACTCTGGTAAATCAACCCTACTCTATCTGGTCGGTGGTTTACTAAGTCCGGTGGATGGTTCTATTTCTATTGACGGAATCCCAAGCAAGAATTATGAATACGATCAATTGAGAAGTCAAATTGGAGGTTATTTAAGAGACGAAACTCTTTTTGAAGGAACCCTGCTAGAGAATATCACCCTTGGTATGGAAGGCGCTACTTTGGAAAATGTCAAATGGGCGATTGAGAATTTAAACCTCTCGAAAACAATTCGACAACTCGGAGATGGTTACCATACGCGAATATATCCGCAAGGGAAGCAATTTTCAAAAAGTACTGTGGCAAAAATTCTATTGGCTCGAGCAATTATAAACAAACCACGATTGCTCCTTCTGGAAAATAGTTTTTCTGTTTTTTCTGCCGAAGACCGAAACAGTATTTTAACATTTCTACTAAGCCGAGAACAACGTTGGACAGTATTGGTCTCTAGTTCTCAACCCATTGATATTCCCGAATTAATTGATCAAGAGATCATTTTGAAAGGCGGAAAAATCATAAATCAAAAACCTTAAGAACATGCTAAATATTTCAAACAATAGTATTTCTACTAAAATCGATAGGAACGCGCATTCTACTTTGAAAGCGGTGGAATCAAAGGTGACTAAACGATTGCTGGTGCGACTCATTAAATGGTCGGTTTTCATTCTATTTATCGTTTCCGTTCTGCCTTGGACACAGAACGTTAGAAGTTCTGGAGTTATCACAACGTTAAACCCAGAGCAACGTCCACAAGAAATTCACTCTGTTATTTCAGGGAGAATAGAATCTTGGAAAGTGAAAGAAGGCGACTTCGTAGAAAAGGGAGACACCATTGCCATTATCTCTGAAATTAAAGATGCTTATTTCGATGATGATCTTTTAATGAGAACTCAAAACCAACTGAATCTAAAAAAGAGATCGGTAAACTCTTACGAGCAAAAAATTGATGCGCAAGACACTCAATTATTAGCTGCTTTGGAACGTCGTAATCTTGAAAGCAATAAGCTCCGAATTAAAATGGAACAGACAGTTCTGAAGATTCAAAACGACAGTATTGCCTATCAGGCGGCTGTTCTGGACAATTCAGTTGCACAGTACCAATACCAACGAACGGATAGTTTGTACAAAACAGGATTGAAATCATTGGTTGCTTTAGAAACGCGAAAACTGAAAGCACAACAAAGCGCATCGAAAGAAATTGCGGCACGTAATTATTGGCTGAACAATCAAAATGAACTGATCAATTTGAAAATTGAGTTGAACAACATCGCAGCAAAATTCACTTCAGTATATGCCAAGACGCTCTCGGAAAAGATGAGCACGGAGACAAACAAGTTTGATACTGAATCCAACATCAACAAATTAGAAAATCAATATTCTAATTATGAGGTGAGACAAGGCTTCCACTTTATTACTGCACCACAAGATGGATTCATCACGAGACTTTTGGTTCAAGGTATTGGAGAGGTGATCAAAGAAGGAGCGCCAATTCTGAGTTTCATGCCGAAGATTCATTCACTTGCTGTCGAAATCTACGTTGATCCTATCGATCTTCCATTAATGAATAAGGATGAACACGTGAGACTTCAATTCGACGGTTGGCCAGCAATTGTTTTTTCAGGATGGCCTGGAGCGAGTTACGGAACCTACGGAGGACGAATTTACGCGATTGATAAATTTATCAGTGCAAATGGAAAATACAGAATGCTTGTTCGTCCAGATGAAAACGACCACCCATGGCCAGAAGCGCTGAGGGTTGGAAGTGGAACTAAAGCGATGATCTTGTTGAATGATGTTCCGATTTATTATGAAATCTGGAGACAGATTAACGGATTCCCTCCAAACTTCTACAAGCCCACAGATGAGTCTAAATCAGAAGAAAAATCAGAGAAAAAATGAAAATCATAATCCCTCTATTGGCGCTTCTTGTTACATCTTCAAGTTTTGGACAGGACAGCCTTGCTAAATTAACGTATGATGCATTTATTGAACAAGTAATGCAACAGCACCCTACGGCGCATAGAGCTTCAATAATAAAGCAATCTGGAGACGCAAACCTTCTCAGTTCAAAAGGTCAATTTGATCCGAAATTGTTTGGGAACATCGATCAGAAGTATTTCAAAAACACGCAGTACTATAGCAATGCGCAAGGTGGAGTCAAAATCCCAACTTGGTTTGGTGTTTCAGCAGAAGCTGGGTACACAATAAACGAAGGCGCTTTTTTGAATGCACAAAATAGAGTTCCAGACGCTGGACTTTGGTATGCAGGACTTCGTTTGGACTTGGGACGCGGATTAATAATGAATCAACGCCGAGCAGAATTCGAAAAAGCCAAAGTTTTCCAACAGGGAACGGTTTTGGAACAACGAATGCTCTTGAATAAATTAAAACGAGACGCCTCGATAGCCTACTGGAAATGGAATCAGTACTATCTAAAATTGAAGGTGTATCAAGATGCGGTTCAAAATGCTCAAGTTCGATTTGAAGGCGTTAAAAGCTCCGCGCAATTTGGCGATCGTCCATACATTGATACGCTTGAGGCATTTATCACGGTTCAAAATAGATCCGTTTCATTGTCACAAGTGGAGTTGGGTTATGAAAATGCCGAATTACTGCTTGAGGTTTATTTATGGGACCAAGGTTTTATTCCTCTAGAATTGGAAGGAATGATTCCCGCAGAAGTGAAAGTAAGTTTGGACAATTCATTGTTATCGCCTTTGGATTCCATGATTGTAAACCATCCCTATGTCCAACTGAATCGACTTAAACTGGAGCAAAATAGGATTGATTTGAAATGGAAAAAGGAGCAATTGAAACCTCAATTAACACTGAAGTACAATGCGCTTTCAGAACCAATTGGGGGCAATCCGATAGCCGATTATTCAATTTCGAATTACCAATGGGGCGCTTCAATTGAATATCCGATTCTAACGCGGAAGGAACGTGGAAATGTACGTCTGGCAGAATTGAAAATGCGAGATCAAGAGCTTCAAATTGCGCTTACAGAAGTAGACGTTGATTACAAAGTCAATAGCGCGCTAAATAATTACTTGCAATCCATAGAACAACGATCGATAATTGAGGAACTCGTGCAAAACAGCCAACGCTTGTACGAAGCTGAAATCCAATTGTTCGAATTGGGCGAAAGCTCGGTGTTCTTAATTAACTCACGAGAAAACAAACTATTAAAAACAAAAGTCGATTTAATCCAAACTCAAAACCAAGTCCTAAGGTTAAAGAGTGAATTGGAATATGCTTTATTAATCGTAATTTAGGGCCTGAACTGTACACTCGTTATTCGATGTATGAAATCAACAGGTTTCGCGTCAAATGATTTATTGAAACTAATATGAAAACTCTCAAACTCAAAGCAATCCTGCTTAGTGCTGTAGTTATTATGGCGTTTAATGGACAATCTCAAAGCCTTCAGAAGGACATTGGTTCTTATTTATCTGAAGAAATGAACGATCTAGGATTATTAAAAAGTGATATCAAAGATTGGGTCATAACATCACAAAATGAATCAAAGGAATTTGGTATTACTTATGTGTATACCAATCAGCAGTACTTAGGCATTGAAATTTACAACGCGATCAACAATTACTTGATCAAAGACGGAAAAATTCTTTTGACTGGAGATCGTTTTCAAAGAAACATCGAAAGTAGAGTCAACACAATCGATCCTGTATTGTCTGAAACGCAAGCGATCCAATTTGCTTCTAAGCAATTGGAAATTGGTGACCCAAGCGCTCTAACAATTGAAGCAATTGTGAATGAAGCATCGTCTTACACGGAATCAAGTTTAAGTCGTGTAGCTATTCCAGTTAAATTGGTTTACGCTGAAAACGAAAATGGTGACTTGCGTTTGGCGTGGGACATGAGTATCGAAGTTCCAAATGGAAATCATTACTGGAGTGTACGAATTGATGCGGTAACAGGCGAATTAATTGACAAAACAGATTGGACAGTTAGTTGTGAAGCTGGAACAAATGATCATAGCAATCATGCTCACGCTACCAAAGCAGTGCAAACAGAGCAAATGGTTTCTGCCCCTGCTCCACCGCCAGCTACAGATGCATACAATGTATTTGCACTTCCTGTTGAAAGTCCTAACCACGGTCCAAGAACTCTTGTTGTAGGACCTTCAAATATTACAGCTTCTCCTTTTGGATGGCACGATACAGATGGGCTTCCTGGAGAAGAGTATACAATCACAAGAGGAAATAACGTTTACGCAACTGAAGATTCAAATGACGACAACAACCCTGGATATGCTCCAGACGGTGGACCAACTTTGAATTTCGATTTCCCTTTTAATCCAAATCAAGTTGGGCAAGGATTTTGGGATCCAGCGATTACGAACTTATTCTATATGAACAATAGAATCCATGATGTTTTATACAGATATGGATTTGATGAAGCAAGTGGTAACTTCCAAGAAAACAACTACGGTAACCCTGGTCAAGATTCTGACGGAGTAAACGCAGATGCGCAAGATGGTAGCGGAACGGACAACGCAAATTTTTCAACTCCACCAGACGGTTCGAACCCAAGAATGCAAATGTATTTGTGGGGAGCTCCTGGGATTCAGAAATCTTTAGAAATTAACTCCCCAGCAGCGTTTGCAGGGATTTACGATAGTAAACAAGCTATCATAGGTACGCCTCTTCCATTTGGTGGAATTACTGGAGACATGGTCATTTACGATGATGGTGTTCCAGATGAATACAATGCATGTGAGCCTGCAATAAACGCAGCTGCTCTAAATGGAAACATTGCAGTTATAAGAAGAAGCCCTTCATGTGATTACGTTGACCAAATGGTTGCAGCAGAAGCTGCAGGCGCAATTGCAGTTATAGTTGTTAACACGACACCTGGATCATTGGCAATGGCTGGAACTGATCCTGGAATAGGAATCCCTGGAATTATGGTCGCAATGGCTGATGGTGAATCTTTCATCGCTGAAATTGAGGCAAACGGTTCTATGAATGGAACGCTCGATAGTTATGGACCCTTTCCTTATGACAGTGACTTAGACAATGGAATTATTTTTCACGAATACGGACACGGAGTTTCTAACCGTCTTACGGGTGGAGGAAACAACACAGGCTGTCTTGGTAATGCTGAGCAAATGGGCGAAGGATGGTCCGATTACTTTGGATTAATGCTGACAATTGAACCTGGAGATTTATCAACAGATGTTCGAGGAATTGGAACGTATGTAATTGGTGAATCAACTACTGGACCTGGAATTAGACCTGCTCCATACTCTACAGATTGGGCTGTCAATAACTTCACTTACGCAAGCACAAATAGTGTTTCGAGTATTTCTCAACCGCACGGAATTGGATTTATCTGGTGTACAATGCTTTGGGATTTATCATGGAAATTGATCGATGTTTACGGATACGATAGTGACATCATTAACGGAAGCGGAGGAAACAACATTGCTATGCAATTGGTAATGAATGGAATGAAAATTCAACCATGTAGCCCAGGATTTATTGACGGAAGAGATGCAATACTATCAGCAGACCAAGCACTGTACAATGGTGCTAACCAATGCCTTATTTGGGAAGTCTTTGCAAATCGTGGGTGTGGATTCTCGGCAGATCAAGGAGATTCAGACGATAGAACGGATCAAGTTGGATCATTCGACCTTCCTCCATCAATTGATCACACAACAACAGCTTCATTCTGTCAAGAGTACACTTGGGCAGAAAACGGAATGACATACACGCAAAGTGGAACGTATACAGCGCCTTTCACTCCTCAGTTTGGATGTGATAGCGTTGCAACATTGTTCTTGACAATTACACCGGGGGTAAGCACAAGTGTTTACTATTTAGACCCTGTTACTTTGCAAGCAAACGCTCAAAACTCAATGTATCAGTGGATGACTTGTATAGGAGGTGTTAAAACACCTATCGCTGGGGAAACAAACAACATTTTTAATGTTACTTCAAATGGACTTTATGCGGTAGAAGTGACACAAGGAAACTGTGTTGATACTTCAAACTGTTTATTGGTCAACCAAGCAGGAATTGAAAAGAATGAATTGGAGCAATTGTTGGATGTATATCCAAACCCTACTTCAGGAGGTATTTCAATTGACTTCAATAAGCATCTATATGCTGAAGTTGAGGTTCAAGTATTGAACTCAGTTGGACAGGTCGTTCAAAATTCGAAATATTACAACACGAGTATGTGTGAATTGGATATTACAAATGAGTCTGGAATTTACTTTGTAAGAATTACAGCTGACAATTCAACAACGACTGTTAAAGTGGTTAAGCAGAATTGATAAGAACTAATTGAATAGCTTTAAAGCCTCCTCGATTGAATCGAGGAGGCTTTTTTTTGGTTTATTGCGAATTGGCTTTTGTTTGTATATTTAAGTTATAGTGCATTGACCAGAATACCCCGTAACATGAAGAAAAAACTATTTGGAGTCGCTCTTGCAATTGGTTTAATATGGGTAGTTAATTACTCTTTCAATTTTGCCGTGGAAAGGTCAGAACTCAAAGAAGTATCTGGTGTTTTAAGCAAAGGACCGATCATTCACAATGGAAAAAAGGGACACCGTTGTATCAAAATGGAAATAAATGAAGATGTTTTTGAATATAAAGCAAGTGGACTAAGCTATGAAGCATTAAATAAGACAGACTTATTTAGGGAGTTGAAAAAAGGATCACTCGTTACTTTCCTAGTATCCAAAGAAAATGGTAGTGACGCACATCTTAATTTGAGAGATTTTTATGAGCTAAGGTCAAAAGGAAAGTACTACCTAATATTAAAAGATTATAACCAAGGCAGAAAAGAGAATAGAGTGTACTTTCTGTTAATCTGGTGTGTGCTACTTGTTATCTATATTCGTAAATATTGGTGGAACAATCGACGTAAAGCTCTAAAAAATGACGCACTATAACCGCACCTACACCCAATGCGGGCACCTACTTCGAGAGATCACTTATGTGTTAACAATACTATTACTATCTTCGAAACAACAACCTTGAAGCCCGCACTGTGCGCAGCTGCCAAACGTTATGCTCAATGACAAACTGAATAGTGAAAGAACCAATTGATCATAGAATTAATAGTACTGCTGTAACCCAGAGTGAATTTTTTGCGCTTCAGATTAGATTTATGCCGCACATAGTTGAGTTTGTAAGAAAACGATTCGTTTATGAGAAACTTCAATACTCTGAAATTGAAGAGATACAATTAGAAAGTGGGTATTTAATTAAAAACAGGTGGGTAATTAGAGTTTTGGCAATTGCGATAATTATTGTACTCATTCGCTTTATTCAGTATGGGATGGATCATACTGAAAACCTTCAGGATACAAATGCCTCATTTTGGTTTAACCGTGGTTCGGCATTAAGTGTTTGGGGGCCAATTGCATTGATAATTGGGACATTAATGGCGTTCTATCAGTCTTTCCTTCGTTCAACAGTTATTACTATTAAAACATCACATGTTAGTCGTCGAATCAGTATTCGGAGGCTAGATAAAAAAGGAGATACAGATCGACTGATTCCGTTTCTAAAGTCAAAGGATGTTCTCGTATTTGATAAAAGAGACAGAGCATAGCATCACCTAAAAAGCCTAAGGGTTTATGCTTCGTGACATTAAACTTAGTAGAAAATCATTCTTATCTTTAAATAAAAATCTTAGCAAAAAAGTCCTTACGACTTCTTAGTTGAGAAACGTTATGGTTAATGAAGTGCTCAGTACAATGCGGTGAACTGATATAAGGAATTTTACATTACGTAACAATAGAACTAACCAATATGAACTTGAACATTTGCGATTGTGTTTGCACCATAGACTTCTGCTGTAGCATAAAATAATTCAGCCAGATTTCGCCGGTTTTCAATTGATTCACATGGCAATTCGAGTACATGATTTTCTTCCCCAACAGCTTCTGACCAACCTAGTTGAACTAAACTCTCAATTTGATTTTCTTCAATAAACTCATTTGGAATCAAAAATCCGTTTCCAACGGCCTCACAATGAACTTTCAAGTCGCCTCTACCCGCCGCAATTTGTAAAAAGTACTTTGGGTGTAATTCAAAAATCACATAATTCTGAGGAAGTCCATACTCACCTTCAAAAATGACTCTTTCTAAACCGTTAATAACCAAATCAGTAAATCGCTCCTTATTCATACACTATTCAATTTGAACATAATAATAATAATAATAATAATAATGACTAACCATAACAGCGGCTACATGCTCCATACGGGGTTTATACTTCGAGAGATCACCTATGAGTTAATAAATCTATTCCTACCTTCGAAAAAACAACCTTGGTAAAGAGCCGCACGTTGCGTAGCTTCAAAACGTTATGCATAATTAATATGAACACCTATCAAACCATATTCGATAAATTAAAAGAGTTATTAATTAAGCTCTTTGATGATGAACTAAATCAATTTGAAAATGGTAGTCATTTGACTCTTGGCGAAACTGGAATTTGGATAGAGTTTGATGGGTATGAGTTTACGATTGGGCATGGCTTAAGCCATTGGCACTATAATCCAGAAAGAGATGATGTAGATGGTGCTATCACTATGCTAATTAACCTTTTAACTAAAAGAATTAGAATTACAACTTATCACAAAGGAAATAAAGAGTATAAACATAAAGTGGAAATCGAATTGGCAAATTCTAAATTTCAAGAAATTGGCACGACTACAATTTGGTTTCATCCGTTCTGGAAAAAAACTATTACTAATACTAGGTTTAAAGAACATCTAATTGATTATTCTTTAATTGAAAGTGATATAATTGAAATTAAAAGCAGCTCGCAAAACAGCACCTAAGAATCAGAAGGAGTCGATGTTTCAAAACATAAATATTAGTAGAAAATCTATTATTAACCTTAAAACTCAATTCTAGTAAGAAGCCCTAACGACTTCTTAGCCGCGAACCGTTCTGTGTAATAGAACCTATAGGTTGCTATATATGCGTAATACTTCGTAAAAGTAATAATGGATAAAACACTAAGTTTACATTTGAATCACATCTCTATTTCTTCTAATGAAAAAAAACATACACACTTTTATTGTCGCAATCCTATTAAGCACCGCTGGAATTTCTCAAAATACGGGATTATCGTTTTCGAAAGCAATGGAGAATTACCTTGTAACTCCTAATACATCTGCCATTGATGTAACTTCAAATTTCAGTTTTGAGCTTTGGATTAAACCAACGAACTTTTCTGAACAAGTTATGCTTCTGCAGAAAGGGAACTGTATGAGTGGTTCAACCTACTCATATCATCTTCGAATCGATACTGATAGTTTACTATCTTTTGCCACGAATTGCAATGGTAACTGTCCGTCTGACGCAATTTATCAATGTGCGACAAAAATTATTCCCGATGAGTGCTTGCATCTTGCAGTAGTTTACTCTAGTTCTGATCTCAAAATTTACTTTAATGGGGCTCTCCAACCTGGCACATTTGTGACGGGAAGCCATTGCGGTTTGCTGACCACCACATCAATTCCACTGAATATTGGAGGCTATATTGCCTTTTCTGGTCTTTACACTTCACTTTATGATGGACTAATAGAAGAATTTAGAGTTTGGGACAAAACACTAAACGCCTCGGACATCTTGAATAATTATGAAAATACACTTGTAGGAAATGAACCTGATCTTATTTTGTATTATAAATTCGATGAGATTATTAGTGGCCCAGGTGAAACAGTGATAAACTCTGCAGTCAGCACGGGACCTGCGCTGGATGCGCAAACTTACAGCCTTTCAAACGCAAGCCCTTCTAGTTCATTGAATTCGTGTTTTGAATATGTTGGAATTTCTGAATTAAACAACGTTGAAGCTCTGCTTTTTCCTAACCCAAGTCATAATTCTTTAACCTTGTCACTTAACGGTACCATTGGTGAATTCAATATTAAAATATGTGATAGTCACGGTAAAATTGTACTTCAGAAGACAGAGAACTCTTCCAATACCGAATTAGATATCTCTGATTTTGACGATGGGGTTTATTTTCTCACAATCTTCTCAGATATCACCATAGCTCGACTTAAATTTATAAAGAATTAAACTTTCGATACTTATTTCTGGAATGTTATGTATAGAGGGTTAATACGTATGTATTTTTTCATAATTCGAGTAAATTGACATACATAACACAACCTAAACCCCATGCAAGTTCTTGCTTCGAGAGATCACTTATGTTTTAACAATTCAATACTCAAAGTTTGAACGCTTTTCTTACTTTCGAAAAAACAATCTTTGTAGCCCCAACAGTGCATGACTGCCAAACGCTATAGGCAAGCCGAAACGACAAGCACTTTTGGCTATGACTGGAAACAATCAAAAATATTCAATCATTTTGAACCTTTTGACAAGAACTGAGTAATACTCAATAAACAACACTTTTTATGAGCTTTCATTCTTATTCAATTATGGTTTTCACCCTTTTTTGTTACTCATGTTTCATCGCTCCAAATCTCCCCGGCAGTGAGTTTAGTGAGAGCTTTCTACAAGGTAATTCTCAGAGCTTCAGATTTAATTTAAAAAACGATACAACAGCTGACGAAGCACTTGATGCATTAAATGAAATTCAGGTAAGTGGAGATGGCGGTATGATGCTCTACATGACATTTCCAAACATTTACCATAAAGAATGCAAAGGAGCAGTTAGCACTTTTGAAATTTCTAGAAAAGAGTTTCATGATGCTCTAATTGATGTAATGATCAAGAACAATCGTACCTTAACTGAACTAGAAAGATCTCAATTAGCGGCTACAGCCTCCTTACCATCTGAACTTTATATTGTCAAGGCATGTGGAGCAACAACCGAGTCTTTAGAATTAAACAAGGGCGAAATACCACCGCGGAAAGGCACTTGGATAATTACTGAAATTTTTGGAGTGAGCGACCTGCTAATCAATTGGTAAACATCCTATAACACAACTTGCACACCTGAGGCATATATACTCTGAGAGATCTCTTATTTGTTAACGATACAATTCTTACCTTCGAAAAAACAACTTTTGTAGCCCGCACGTTTCCTTGTTTCAAAACGTAATAGACAATGATAAAAACGCGTACCATACTGTTAAGTTTTTCAATAATGAATAGAATCTATTTTACACTAGTATTCTTAAGCTTGTTGTTATTTGCAAGCTGTTCAGATTCACCTGATAACCCAAACACTTCAAGTCCTGAAGTAAACCCTCCAGAGCCAGATGTAGACAATAAAGACACACTTGTTTGTTACTTTAACTATCCTTTTGGTTTAGACACCCACCCGAATAAAGTACAGTTGTGCGTTAATGAGTATGCATACATTCTGGTTGACTCATTGGAAAACTATAAGGTCGTTAAGGGAGTTATTAAGTTTCAAGATTATGAAAGGAGTTTTGTCGTGGACGAGCAATATAAGCAAGAGCTGTTAAAATCGCACAATCATTTAGGGGCATTTTATGCTCAGAAGTACTTAAACCAGGAACTTTCAGGAGCTTTAATTGACAAGCTCGATGTGGTGCAGTATACGATATTGTCAAGGGACCCACACATTAAAAGTGATAGTGTCCCAGCAATCTATGGAAGTTTCATAAGCGTATATTTGAAATACATAAAATCTCGAGACATTAAATTCAAACGATGGTTAAGCGCAGTAGATGACTATTCTTGTGGCAACCCAGAAATGGAAGGCTATAATTGTGAGATATTAAAAAACCTCGAATCGTTTTCTATTCCTTGGGAGAAAGTAAAGTAGGTGTGTTTATTAACACAAGAAACCTGATGCAAAAAGAGTTGAATCCACGAAGTCATTCCCACAGAAAACATAGAGAAGTTAAACATTTACAAAAAAGCTTCAAAAACTCGCGAAATGGTTACCTTTTCGAGACTTTGACATTATAATACAAAGAGGATCATGAAATCAACTTATTATCTACTTGCCATACTTATACTTATTTCATCGTGTGGACGAGGAACAACGAAGACTGCTGTTAAGGAAAACAACCGCCTTGATGAAGAAAACACAATTGGAAGAGTAACAGGAGCGGCAGGAGCAATCTTTCTATCTGCACGACAATTGTTCAGAATGAAAGCGAACAAATCCGAAACAATAAAAACGGACAAAGGGTCTCGAGTTACAATTCCTAAGGAAGCCTTTATTTACGAGAAAACAGGGCAGCCTGTATCAGGTGAAGTCCTTGTAGAATTCATTGAATACGAGACCAATGGAGAAATAATTTCGAGTGGAATCCCGATGACTTACAAAGATGAGAACGGGAACATTGAACAATTTGAAAGTGCTGGAATGTTCGAAATCAGCGCCACGCAAAAGGATCAAAAATTGGCTTTGGCAGAGGGTAAAACAATTAAGGTTGAACTTGCCACAGATGTTGATGGAAACTTTAATTTCTATGAATTGGATGAAGGCAGAACGGATTGGACTTTGAAAGATACCGATTGCTTTCCAGAGAAAAATAAATACATCGATGAGCAAGAAAAAGAACTGGAAAGGATAAAAGATGCTCTGCCTCCAACACCAAAAAAGCCAGTGAGTTATACAAAAGGAGACAAACTCTTTGATGTCAAATTGTACAGATCAAATGATCCAGTCTTTCAACAACTAAACGGCGTTATGTGGAAGTTCAGTGGCTCTGATCCTAAAAATGATCCTAGTCTTACAAAGTCATTCAATGAAATTTATAGATTGGTTTACTTAGAGCCAAGCGATACTTCGATTTTGGAATACAACCTTCATTTTGAGAGCCTTACTGACACGGTAGACATTCAAGCCGTTCCTGTATTCAAAGGCGCATTGATGGATAAAGAGTACGATAGAATTGCAGCTATTTTCGGAGAAATTAATAAGGCAATTGCAGCACAAGCAGGAATTAGAGGACAGTTAGCGCGTGAAAAGAAACTACTTCGCATTTTCAATGTAGAGAATTTAGCCGTTTACAATTATGACCGACAATTTAAAGATCCGAACAGTATTGGATTGATTCCTGAATTTGTTTTGGCAGATGGGAAATCCAGCGAAGCCATGAATATTTTCCTCATTCCAACTGAAAAAAGAGTCGTAATGAAATACACGCCTGATTACAAAGACATGTTTAGAATTAATCCCAAGGAAAAAAACAAAATTATCGCTATTTCGGCTGACAACACAATCTATTACCTTTCAAACAAGGACATTAGAGAAATGCAGCTTCGGAAAAAAGCGGAAGGATCAACGGTCGAGTTTGTATTAAATATCTACCCCGAACCGATTGACAAACCCGAAGAATTGGATGAACTTTTGGCGAAATTATAAATGAGCAAATTCGCCTTATCCTTTCTTGTAGGTCTAATCTCGTTTGGCTCGTTGTCTCAAGCTGTGGATAGCGCGCAAGCAATTACTCCAGACACTTCCTTTATAAAAGAATCGTACTATATCCCCTACCGAACGGAGACAGCTTGGACTTTATTGGATCTGAATTCCAATTCTCTGAATCTCAACTATTCTTTCGATGCCTTTTGTCCAGGAGAAAGCGAAGATGTGACATTTTACATCTTTAGAAAAGGCGATAAATACGGCGCGCTCTTCGATTCTGGTGACACGCTTCTGGGATTTGAATACGACTCAATTGTTCCCTTTGAATACGATTTTATCACATTAAAAGAAGGCAATTGGAAGTACCATAACTGGGACGGTGCCATCGACATGAATGCAGATTCTCTTTTCATTGATGACGGACACATTTACACTTATAGAAATGGCAAAATGGGTCTCATGCTATCCGATAAAACAATTGCTCCTGCCGAGTATGAATCGATAAGGCAATGGGGATGTGTGCAGCTGCAACAAACTCGGGACAAAGTATTTCTTGCTCACAATGGAAGTCACTACAGCCTTTTAGATTTGGATGGGAATTCACTGATCGATGAACCCATTGAAAAAATTGATTGCTTCGAATTCTCCATTGTGAAATTCTATTCCGATCGTTGGAAATACTATTCCATCGCTTTGGATAAAATTATCGATCCAAAAGGCAGCGACATTGTCTTTTACAATGCAACGGATTATAAGATCTATAACAATGCTCGAACTCGATCTACGCTCTATATTAATTCAGAAAACGCGCAGTATTCAGGAAGTTATGATGACTATTTTTTATTTTCAAAAAACCATTTAGCCGTTCGTGAAAATGGAAAAATTGGATTGATTGACAGGAAAACCAAAGCACTCGTTTTAGCACCACAATTCGACAAACTGGAAAATATCGACGGGACATTACTTAAGTATTTTAAAGGCGATTCTTGTGGACTAATGAACATTTCAGGGGAAATATATTTTGATGCTGAATACGCCAATGTCATTAAAACATCGAACCCGGATCGATTCATCGTTTTAAATCAAAACAAGACGGGTTTGGTTAATTTGAAGGGAGAAATTATTGTTCCAGTAAAGTATGATTACATCATTTTGGACAATGATGTATTGATTTTACAGAAAAACAAACGCTACGGAATGGCGAATCACGATGGGAAAATCATTGTCCCTTTGAGGTACGTTCACTACGAAAAACATCCAAGCCCTTATTTAGAAGTTCCGGTTAGAACAAATTACATTTTTGAAAAAGGTAGGCGTGACTTTTATTTGGCCAACTCCAAGGGCTTTGTGACACAGCAAGGTTTCAGTCATTTCAACTTTGGAAACGGAGTCGTTAAACTCTACGCGGGGCAAAACCTTATCGTGATCATTTTAAACAATGAAGGAGGTATTTTAGAAAGTCAGACCTATTCAAATGTTTCGGCATTCACAGTGAAAAAGGACGATTACAACTACCCATACACTTATAAGACTTGGCCCGCTTCCTATTTGGAAGAAAATCAGCTCAATGGAAAATACGGTCTGCGTTATTATTCCAAAACAGGAATGGGCGTTCCACCGATTTACACGCATATTCAATTGACAACTTTCGGAGATTATTACGGTGAAATGGAAACAGCTGCAAAGAAATTCGAAATCGCAGAAGGGCTGGACATTGATCTATCATCCATATATGATGGCATGTATCTTTCAACGGGGCAAAACTGGAACACCTCAACACTTATGACAGAAGTAGTTTGCCTTGTTGGAGGGACAAACAACTCAGATTTATGCGCTATAATACAACTTGATGGATCTTCAAATTTTGAGTCAAATGTATCCGATAATCCTTTATCACAGCAAGAATTAAAGGAATCGCCAATTCGTTACACGGATAAGATTAATGACAATCTAAAACGGTTTTATATCGGCGGGACTGTCGAGGTTTGCCCCATAGACTCTGCCGAGATTTCATTATTTCATTACTTTGAATACCTGAACTCTTTAGGTGCATTCTCAATGCCAAAAAACCTTGTTTCAACGATAATGGATCCCAAGTTAGGAGTTCGTTTTGTGGGTTCGGTAACACGGATTTCTGAATATGGAGCAATGCCAAACAAGGAGCTCCGACAGGATTTCTGGCCTCCAAAAACGTATTTAGAATTCGATGTCCTTCCTGGAACAGACTATTTCAGGGAACAGAAGATAAGTGATCCGACATTTATTGAAATAAGCGAATATGAAACAGAGAAAGAAGTACCATTTTACTCGAAGAAAAAGTTGATCAACACCCGATCAATTTCTGGATCCGATGGATATTTTGTTGAGACCATGGAAAAAGGCCGTCGGCGTGAAAAAATCCATGTTGATTACCCCAAGTTCGAATTCTTCCCCTCTGAAACAAGACTTTCGTACAATGCAGGACGGGTTATCGGTTTTAAAGACTCCGTTTACAGCTTATCGACTCCCTACAAAACAATCATTAAGGACGCGTATTACATCAAATATTTGGAAGAGGAAATGTTCGCGATATTGAACAATGAAGGATGGTACATCATTGACCGAAATGGCAAACGCAGGGATATTAAACATTACACATCTCTTTCAAAATTTAGCAATGGGCAAATTGGTGTTGTGCAAGATCAACTCAATTTAATTGTTGACAAAGCAGGTGCGGTTGTAGCGAAAGGAAGTGGTCAAATCAAATACTTCAAGGACGACAAGTTCATCATCGGCGAAACACCAAATGTGATCTTATACGATTCAAAATCACACATTGAGGATACGCTCCAGAAAAAGGAGAAGTACCTCGGGAAAGAGTTTATCTATACCTCTTTAGGTGATGGGAAGTACAGCATAAGAACATTTGGCTCACGTGATGAAGTTGTTCTAAAAGGAAAGCCAAAGTTGATCAACAATTACATTTACTGTTCGCACAAAAAGTCATATTATATAGTCAATCAAGGTCTCCAAGTCACGAAATACAAGAAAGTCTCTTCTACAGATCAGGTCTCCCCTTCCATCGCGATATTTAGACGAAAGAAAGACATCTATTATTTCGATGAATCAGGAGAAGAAATCTATGTCTCTAAAAAAGATGTTCGCCAATTCGCTCAGGGAGAAAATGTCATTATTCTTGATGGCGATTCCACATATACCTTATCCACTAAAGGTGAGATCTTGGAATACAATGAGCGCGCTCCAATTGTAAATAAAACCGTAGAGAAATCTTCTTATTCCATTGCGTTCGAAAATGGTAAATACGGTGTAATGCTCGATAAGGAATATGTAATCCCAGCGGCTTACCGATCAATTTCAGCAATAAACAGCAAAGAATACCTTGTGCCAAAAGACCTTTATAAAACATTGTATACAACAGAGATGGAGAAAATTAGCACGATGAATTACGACAAAGTGTGGTTGCTTAATGGCAATGGAATTCTGTTATTAGCGGGAGATCAGTATTACTACTTTGACCGCCTTAATGAACAAATCATTGATGTTGGGGTGATGGATGAATAGTCAATTCACTCCTCCCAACAACAAACATTTCTAGTTGATTTATTTCTTGCCAGATTCGAGTTTATCTCCAAAACGGAAACCAATTCCAAAATGAACATCAAACCAGATCAGCGGGCCTCCAGTTGTAGGGCCAAGACCAGCAAATCCTGTCAGACCTATTTTATCATTGAAATAACGCGTCCCTCCCATTCCAATAATTAAAGCACCAAATCCTTCGTCGCCAAATGCGACAAAAGTTGGAATTGCTGTGACTAAGAATTCACTATTGGGTTTTGTTTTAGCAAAATAGGAATATCCGACTCCTGCAGAAAAGTAGAAACCTGCACCAAGTAAGGTAGAAACTCGCATGGGAATATGGACTCCAGATGAGAGCGTTTTCCCAAATCGGTAGGTGTAATCCATTCCAATTCCAAGTAAAGCCAAATCCAATGGACTAAAAGAAATCATTCCCGGTCTCAAGCTGAACCCCTCAGAATTTTCAAGAGAACCAATTTCGTCGTTAAACTCTTCACCAGACTCGGAAACTCCAGCTTGTTTGAATTTTGGGTTGTTTGACTTGTAATATTTTAGCTTAGACATTGAAACATTTGTCTCATAAGCTGCTTTTTTACCTTGACTCACACAATGAATGGTACCTCTTCCGTTTTCGTCGATCGAAAGAATTGTAACAGCTCTTTCCCACCCTGATTTATAAAACAACGTATCCTCGAACGGCTGAGCGCCAACGCTACTCGAAACCAAAAGAAACAATAGTGGCAATAATATTTTCATGTCAAGTCTATTTGTATGAGTACAAATGTATTATATAATTTATAGCATCTAGGATTTGATTTGAGTAAAACAACATTTAGAACTTGCAATCAATTATTTCCAGCTTTACTTGCAGTAAAAATTATAGTCAGCAGTTGAAGTCAAACCTTGTTATCAATGATGCCCTCCATTCGAATAAGAAATTGCATCTCCTTTGCCAAATGCATAACTAAACCCAAGTGTTAATGTCCGACCACGGGTAGATTGCTGATACAGGTAATACTCCGCTTGATCAACAACGGTTCTATTGATCCTCGAAACGAAAACATCGCGAACACCAAAATTAATAGCTCCCTTTCGTTTCCAAATCTTTAGACGCAAACCAGCATCCAAATAGGCTTGATTCAATACTTCACCCTGAATTGTTTTATAACGCGATTCATAGTTCCCAGTGAATTCGATATCGAGCATTTTGCTTGCTTTGACTTTCATCATCAGCTTTCCCGTGTATCTGTTTCCTGCGAAATCAAAATTTTGTCCATCAAAATCGCCTTTGCGGTTGAAGTAATTGAAATTGAAATCACTGTTGAAACCGAGCCATTTAGCGGCATCCCATTTTGCATTCCATTCAAATCCAACAACATCACTAGTTCCAATATTCATTGGCATCACGGTATTGACATTGTCCTCAAAAATAGAAACCCGTTCGATGGTTTGCGTCGTGTGGCGATAATACAGACCAATATTCATGCTGAACTTATCGAAATTATAAATACTCATCCACTCATAAGAATCCGTGAACTCAGGCAACAAGTCAGGGTTTCCTCTGCGAATATTGAAATTGTTCGAAATATTGAAAAAGGGATTCAAGTTCCACAATCGCGGACGAGATACACGCCGAGAATACCCCAATTGCATCGATACTTTCTTGGAAATTTTATAGGCCGTATGAACCGTTGGAAAGAGGTTGGTGTAATTTTGATGGTTCTTTACGTTCGTCGTAACAAGCTCAGTTGTTAAATCCGTATTCTCGACGCGTAAACCTATTTTCGCTCCCCATTTGTTCTTTTCATAAGACCCGCTCGCGTAGACACCAAGCACACTTTGACGGAAAATAAAGTTGTTTGTGAATGCACTGTCAACAACCCAAAGTCCAGCAGCATCTTCATTTTGAACAGAATAATTATTCCCCACATCATTCAAAGCATATTGCGCTCCAGTTTCAAAAGTGTAGTTCTTTTTAAATGGATTGAAGTAATCGACCTTACCGATATAATCCGCCTGTTGAAATGTGGTTTGCGTGCGTTGCGGTGTGAAAATATCCGTCCCGAAAATGGATCGATTCTCAAAATCTGAAGATTGCTCCTTGCCGAAGAAACGGCCTTGTGTACTTAAAACGAGGGTATGTGCAGAGGTATCTTTAAACTCTTTCTTGTATTGCAAATCGTATTGGTACTTTGGATTCCCAGCTTGTGTCGTTTCTTCTCGTTCCCAAACAGCAAGCGTATCTCCATCCAAAGTTGTTTGATAAAAATTGGTCAATGAAGGCTGCTTCTCCCAT
This sequence comes from Crocinitomicaceae bacterium, assembly GCA_034111925.1. Lineage (GTDB taxonomy): Bacteria > Bacteroidota > Bacteroidia > Flavobacteriales_D > Crocinitomicaceae > UBA4466. The sequence continues at coordinate 30,691 of JAWUWJ010000057.1, read as the reverse complement.
TCATACGCGATATTCCCAGAAAGCGTAATCGTATTGTATTTGTTGAGGTAATAATCCGTTCCAAGTGTCATATTCGCGAAGATCTCGTTGCGGTAATAGATTCCATCACTTGCAATTTCCATACTATCGACTAAATCGCGATTTACAGACTCATTGTACCGAGGCAACGACCGATAACCAGTTCCTATTTGCGTAAAAACGTTGAACTTTTCGGAACGGGCATTTAGGCTAAAACCAATACTATGATTGTGCGGCCACCCTCCATTTATGGAGACAGAACCATTGACGCCTCGCTTCTGTTCTTTTTTCAATACAATGTTAATGATCCCCGATGTTCCTTCTGACTCATACTTTGCCGAAGGATTCGTGATGACCTCAACACGTTGGATCATGTCTGCTGTAATCCCCGCAAGGGCCTTGGCTGGATCATCTGACATCACCGAAGGTTTTCCGTCAATTAGAATCTGAACACCTGAACTTCCTCTCAAGGATACAATCCCTTCGATACTGACAGTCACGGACGGAACATGGTTCAAGACTTCCAAAGCTCCAGCTCCCGAAGAACTGATGTCCTTTCCGACGTTAAACACACGCTTGTCCAATCCAAATTCCGTCGTCGATTTTTCATAGACAACCTCCACTTCTTTCAAAGCTTGGTCAATCAATTCCAATTTCAAAGTCCCCAAATTCTGGTTGCCTCCATTCATCTCAACGGTATCCACAAACAACGATTTAAAGCCAATAGAACGCACTTCTAGGCTAAATATATTTCGCTCTGTTCCCAGCGAGAAATAACCATTGACATCCGTTTCCGTTCCCTTAATGATTGCGCCCGACTCATTATTTTTGACGATTACTGAGGCATACCCTACTGCTTCATTCGTATATTCATTCATCACTCTCCCGCTGAGCGTATCTTGACCAAAAGCAAGCGATGAAATGAAGCATACGGTTATTAATAGCAGATTATTCAAAGGGGAAATTTTATTTAAAAACATTGGGGCAAAATTAAGGAATTAGAGGGTTCATATCTTACTTTTTAACACTCAAATCTATATGTCGCGTTTTAGTATAAAAACTGGTGTTCAGGCTTTCTTTTTGATTAAAATGTATCTTCAAAATTTCACCCTCAATCAAACATAAACAACTGTCCCCCACTCGGTCTTCTGAACAAATCAGTTCTTAACTTCGAAGCCCCATGATTTGGGAAGTACTTTCTCCGAGCCAAGGCCATTTGACGGACAATGTTCAGTGCCATTTGACCGTCGCCCTTCATTCGAAATCCAAATTCTGAACTGCCCGTCTTTCCTCCGTGAATGGCTCGGATTTGATTCATCACTTTTTCTGATCTGTCTGGAAAATGCGCGTTCAACCAATCTTCAAATATCTTTTCATTCGGTCCCATCAAGCGAACCATGTGCGAATGAAATGTCTGTGCTCCTCTTTCCGAAGACGCCTTTGCAATGTCAAACAATTCATGATCGTTGAGGGCTGGAATAATCGGAGAGGCCATTACATTAACGGGAACATTGATCGCACTTAATTGCTCTATCAATTCCAATTTTCGTTTCGCCGTTGCCGTTCTTGGCTCTAGCTTCCGACGCAAGTCTTCGTTCAAGGTTGTGATGCTCAGATTCACAGAAATTAAATTCATGCTCGCCAACTCTTCGATGATATCTAAATCACGCGTCATTCCCACATTCTTAGTGATGATTCCAACAGGATGCCTAAACTCCAAAAACACTTTCAGCAACTCCCGCGTCAATTCAAATTGTTTTTCGGCAGGCTGATAACAATCTGTGTTTCCAGAAAGAACAATTGGTTTTGGAACCCAACTTTTCTTGTTCAACGTTTCTCGAAGCAACTCCGATGCGTTTTGTTTCACCAACACGACTTGCTCAAAATCAAGTCCTGCACTATAACCCCAATATTCATGCGTAGGACGCGCGTAGCAATACGTGCAACCGTGTTCGCAACCTTGATAGGGATTTAATGAGAAGTCCATTCCTACATCGGGACTGGAAACCTTGTTTACGATTGTTTTGGGAAAAATATCGATGTATCTGGTTTTCGCCGATGGATCGTTTGGAACGTCCACGCCATCAGAATCATCGTCGGAATACGCGTTTTTTTCAAAGCGATTGGTTGGATTGGAACCTGAGCCCCTTCCGGAAAAATTAGGATTATCGTTTTTTATCACGATATGAATATCTTAATTTTTAATCAATAAACGATTATATTGTAATCAATTTATTTCAAAAAACTCCCGCTGATGATAACAACGGGAGTATTACTTCAGTTCTTAGTTATCTTTTCTGAAAAAGCTAGCTTTTCTATCCTCGTTAGCAAAATACACATCAGTATCAGCCCATCCTGTCATACTTGGGTGAACATCAATTTCAAATTGATCATCTGGGCCACCTAATCCAGTATCCCCTGATGAATAACCACCTCTCAATTTGTCTCCAGTAGCGTTAACAGTTCCGTGTCCTCTTGATAATAACTCTGTAGCTTTGTATGAGGGCAGCTCTTCTCCTGGAGCAGGAACTTTAACAACATCTCCTGTTTGTAAGTCAGGCTTTCCTACAATGCTATTGGTAATTGAAACATTTCCATAACCTTCTGAAACGGCACCGCCGTTGCTGTCATAAATTTGTCCTCTTAAACCTTCTGTCGAATCTGTTCCACTTAAAATTGTTGCATTTGTTGGCATAATAAAATAGTTTTAGTTAAAAATTTAGTTCTTGTAACCTGAACTAACTTTTTGTGTTCAGGCACACCCAAAGGTGCCTTCAATTTGAAGTTCAATTGATTCCATGTAATGAAATTGATGATTTATGTAATGAATAAGAATTAACACCTATAGTGTAGACTGTTTATTATTTGAATGAGGAGTTAGGAATTATGAGAAAAAGCGAAAGCTCGTGAAGACCGAACGGTAGTGAAGGGAAATTATTAATTGGAAGTTTTAGGAACAATAAAAGCCCCCTCAATTAAACCGAGGAGGCTTTTAAAATTTCTTCTGCGTTAAAATATTTTAAACAACTCGAACCTTCTGGATCGTAACTTGCTGCGGAATACATTTTCCATATCCCTCATCACTATCCGTCGCTATTCCCATTCGGTAATCTTCAATTTTCAATCCAGAACATGAAACAGTATTTTCATCCGTACCATCCGTTGAAAAATTCAAGCAAGCATCAAAAATGATATTCTCAGAGTTATCAAATTCCGGTACGACTTCTTCCCTTTCAGCAAGTTCTGCGATCTCTACTTCACCACTACTGACCATAGCCCTAATTTCTTCTTGATTAGGCTCAGCATTAGACCCTTCCAGCTGTGGAGGCATCCAAGCTATGGTATGGTACGAAAAGTAATGTTTATCATCACTCGATAGCATATTCATTGTCGACTCAATATCAGATCCAATCGCCTGAATCTCTTTCACCTCAAATCGATTCTCTTCTGACGAATCATAATAGTTCATATTTTCTGATCCTTGAAATTTTCCAATTTGTAAATTCCCGCCTATAATGTTTGTAAGCGTAGCTACAATTAAAGCACTATCCACACAATTAATTTCTTCTCCAAGTCCCATCCCACCTTCAAGGCGTTCTATAATTTTTGATAAATAGAATGAAATCGTATTGTCAGCCAATTCAAGCTTCTCTTCATCGGCCTCTATTTGCAAAGTACTGTATTTCGATTCAGAGAAATATTTAAACCTTCCAGATTTGAATAATTCATCCGCAATAGCTTTCCCAGCTTCTACAATAGTTTTAGAACCTTGAGCCCATTTACATGCCCAAAGCAAAGCTTCAGTCCAAACAGGGGTTTGTGAATAATTGTCTTGAAATATTTCTCGAAATGGATAAGCTGTCCATGGAGATTTTGGTATTTCCAATGTCAAGAAAATACGGTGACTAGATCTGTCAAACTCAATCCATTCCGAAGCTGGAACATTTATACCCTGATCGCCGTCCCATTCAAGTTCTTGGTACTCCCACGCCCAAGCGATATCATAAACTCCTACACCGAGTTCCGAAAATTTAGCCCCTTTGATGGTTAGAGGAATATTACTATCTCCATTGTATCCAGCCCGTCCGGTTGAGTCAAAAATAACTTCACGTGATTCAACTTCACCCAAAACATCTTGTCCCGGATAATCACCAACAATCTTCTTTTCCAATGAGGTCTTTTCTGAAGTAGGAACCGAAATGGCGCGAATATTAAGTCGGACTATACCGTTGTTCGTAGAATCATCATCCGTATCGTATTGAAAACGAGCTCGAATTTTTAATTCATTAGAAACAACTGCATTAGTAGTATCCTTAATTGAGTAAGCGGCACTTGACGCATTTCCGCGAGACCATGAAGGTGCGAAAGGAAACAAGAGCATTGAGCTATCGGTCATGTTCAAATCTTCAGAGCAAAAATCAATACTTTGAAGGGCGCAAAAATTTGCTTGGTTTACAGTATCTGTCATAGTAGTTGGAATATAAACAAAACTCCCTTTGTTAAGATTAACAAAAGGAGTTTATAATTTTTGACTTTAGAAATTTGAGTGAACTCTAGTTGCTACATGCCGTTTTAATCCAAACTTTATTCTCTCTAACTGAAAATTCTCTTGTACCATCCAAAGTAGCTTGATCTAAATTATACAGATCATATTCTCTTTCTTTTTCTAATCCAGTACCTCCATTGTTTGTTACATGAAATTTATTTTCGCCAGTTACATAACCAGTTCCTGTAGTACCTTGACCATACATTGTTAGTTCATCATCTTCCTTCATAATGATCATTTGACCTGGGATTAAACGTCCAAAGATTTCAACGCTTCTTTCGGTTCCTCCACCTTGTGGATTTCCTGGGTCGAATATCCACGCTGTTGCACTTGTTTGTCCCGATTGTGTTGTAATAATTGTTCCATTCTTTGGCATAATAAATTGTTTTAAGTAAATAATTAGTCTGTTAGTAGCTTCGAAAATAGTCCTATTATTTTAATGATTTCGAACTGGTACAAATCTAATGCGTATACCAATTAATTCACTCTAAATGTAATGAAACAGATGATCTATGTAATAAATTGAAATGTAGGTGTAACCGTATCCATTTTCAAAGTACAATCCGTATTCAATTTCACTCCTTTACTTCCTTCTGATTTAATCCAATTCTATATTACACGCCAGATAATGCTTATATTTCAAGCAGAATATTGAATTATAAAATGACAACTGGCTCAAGTAAAAAGATAAAACATTCTCTGCTTTCCAATTGGCAATGGGCTGCGATTATCCTCGTTCAATTCATTGTACTGGAATCAGTTCATGCCCAAACTGGCCGACCTTTCATTTCAAATTACGCCCCAATAACATACGCATCAAATTCTTACGCATCTGGCCCACAAAACTGGTGTATCGGGCAAGTTGTTTCTGGTAAGCTGATAATTTCCAATACAGACGGAATTTTAGTCTTTGACGGTGCAGATTGGCAAATGATACCGGGAACTGAAGATAAGAGGATGCTAAAATTTGCGGAAGATAAAAATGGGCAAATATTTACAGGAGGAATAGGAGAGATTGGGGTTTTAAAAGCAAATGAAAACGGGAAGTTAGAATATCAATCGCTTCTAGATCAATTAAATGAGGATGATCGAAATTTTGATCCAATTGTAAATGTAGTCTCGTATAATGGAGATGTTTATTTCCGTTCATCGAAACGAGTATTCCGGTATTCGAACGGTACTTTTAAAACGTGGAAAAGTGAAAGTGGTTTTCTCAAATTAGTCAGCAGTTCAGCGGGGTTATTTGTATCGGAAAAATCAAATTGGTTCAAGCTTGAAAATGATGCTCTCAGTATTATAGCTAGCTCAACTGAAAAAGCTTTACCAGGTTGGTCAGGCGTATTTCAAGGTAATGGAGATACACTTATAATATCGACTACATCCAAAGGGATATATAAGTTAAAAGACAGTCAATTAAGTACTGTTGAAAATTATCTAAGCAATTTTAGCATTCTAAATGGTTGCGAGATTGCATCCGATAAATTTGCGCTTGCTACAGAAGGACATGGTGTTATAATAATTAATAATTCAGGAACAATACTAGACGTCATTGACGAATCGGTAGGACTAAGTAGCAATCTAACATATTTCCCATTCTACAAAGACGGTAAGATTTGGGTTGGTCTAAGTTCTGGTATAAGCTCAATTGAATACCCAATTCAAGTTTCAGTTCTGGATAAAAATGAAGGATTGAAAGGCATACCTTATAGAATATCAAGCTTAAATGGAAAAGCTTTTATTGGTACTTCTAGTGATGCGTTCTGGCTTAATAACAGCCCCACCAATCAAGGCACTCTAATAGCTACAACAGAGAATATAAATCAAGTATTTGGAGCTATCAAGTTGAATAACTCATTGTTTGTAGGGAGTCCTAATGGGCTATCAATTATCAACGAAAATAATGTCGGAACCAAGGTTTTAAAACTTAGCCAATTCGGATGTACAGGATTATTAAAAAGTTCCAAATTTGATAATTTCATTTACGCTGCTTTTAAACAAATTATTATCCCTATACGATTTAATCAAAAATCAGAGAAATATCTTTATCCTTCAATTGATATTTCACACGAAGTATATGATATGGCTGAGGATTCCAATGGTAACCTATGGGCTGTGGATGATGGAATCTCATACATTAACTTCTCCGCCGGTTTTGACAATCCAGAAGTACTCACCTTAAATGAATCGAATGGTTTCATTGCAGAAATGGGATACATTCAAGTAAGTAATGTAAATAACAAAATAGTATTTGGAACAGACATTGGCGCTTATTCATTCGATCATAAAACCAAGAAATTAATTCCCAATGAAATATTTGGAAAGGAATTTTGTGATGGCTCCACAATGGCAAATAACATTACACAAGTCAGAAATGGAGATGTTTGGATTACAACTGATCGCCAAACGGGATTGCTCAGAAAGCAAAAGAACGACACCTACAATTATGATTCATTGCCTATAATTAGAGTTCGCCTTTCCGGTGTTTGGGATATTTATGAAGATGATAAAAACATCGTTTGGATAGCAAGTAACGAGGGAATAGTGCGCTACGATCCAAACACCATTTTTGACAACAAAGCTCCCTACAAAGCCTTTATAAGAAACGTCATCATCAATGATAAAGACAAAATATTTTCTGGAAACTACTCGGATAAAAACGGATTACCTACAACCAAACAACCAGATTCATACATTCCAACTTTAGAATATGAACGAAACAGCATTGCCTTCAAGTTCGGAGCAGGATATTATACCAAAGATGTAAAACTCGAATACAGCGTAAAACTTGAAGGCAAAGATTCTGAATGGTCGAGTTGGAGAGCATCTAGCGAGATGAGTTACAACAACCTTCGAGAAGGACGCTATACCTTTAAAGTACGCTCTAGAAACGTGTACGGAAACATAAGCCAAGAAGCCGCTTACTCTTTTGAGATTCTTCCACCCTGGTACAGAACTACTTGGGCATACATCTTATTCATCGTAGGAGGCCTTTTATTCTTGTACCTAATTGTCAAGTTGAATTCAATTCGCTTAAAACGCGAGAACATTAAACTAGAAGGCGTTATTACAGAACGAACAGCTGAAGTGCGTCAACAAAAAGAGCGCGCAGAGCAAAGTGAAGCTTTCAAGCAACAGTTCCTCGCCAACATGAGTCACGAGATTCGTACTCCAATGAATGCCGTGATGGGAATGACGAATTTGGTGTTGGACACACCACTTCAACCCAAGCAGAAAGATTACATGGAAGGAATTAAAAAGTCGTCCGATATTCTGCTGCACATTATCAACGATATCCTCGATCTTTCTAAAATTGAAGCGGGAAAAATGGAACTCGAAGAAATTGATTTCTCCATCTCCGACTTCATCGATCAGATTAAGAAGACCTTACAACACAGAGCCAGCGATAAAGGATTGGAGCTCATGGTTTCAATCAAACCGAACGTTGAAGACATCGTACTCGGTGATCCGGTGCGCTTGAATCAAATCTTAATTAACCTTACCGGAAACGCAATTAAGTTTACAGAAAAAGGAAGCGTGGCTGTTGAAATCACGAAAGTAGAGCAAGGAATTAAGTTTGCGATTATAGATACCGGAGTTGGAATTCCGAAAGACAAATTGGAAACCGTTTTTGAAAACTTCTCGCAAGCCAATGCTTCTGATACGCGTAAGTTTGGTGGAACCGGATTGGGACTAAGCATCTCGCGCCAATTGGTTGAATTGATGGGCGGTGGAATTTCCATAGAAAGTGAAGAAGGTTCTGGAACAACATTCTCTTTTATCGTTGATTTCAAAATTGGTTCGAAAGAGAACTTGGACAAACGAATGGCCGCAGAAGGAAATGTTGACGGAACAATATTGGATGGCTTAAAAATCCTTGTTACGGATGACAACGAATTCAACCGAATTGTGGCTCGAGATACGCTCTTGTCCAAAGCAAATGTTGAAATCTTTGAAGCTGAGAATGGGCAGGAGGCCATTGATATTCTAAAAGCGAACGAAATTGACGTTGTTCTCATGGATGTGCAAATGCCCGTCATGAACGGTTATGAAGCCACCAGAACGATAAGAGCGTTTGATTCTGCTAAGAAAGACATTCCCATTATTGCATTGACTGCAAGTGTTGTTAGAACTGATCTCGATAAATGCAGAAAGGCCGGAATGAACGCTTACATTCCAAAACCATTTAAAACATCCGATTTAATCACGGGAATTGCAGACGCACTAAATATAGAGTTACGAGTCGCGAAAGAGGAGATCGAAGATATGATTGAGAAAGAAACAATTAAGGGCGGAGTAACGGATCTTGCCTATCTAACTGACTTCTGTGATGGAGATCGAACGAAGATGAAAAAGTACGTCGATATGTTTACCAAAGGGGTAGGGAAATTGGAAACCCAAATTGATGCGGCAATTGAAAACAAGGATGATCTTGGCCTAGCAGATCAAGTTCATGGCTTCAATACGAAGTTCATAATGATGGGTATGAAGGAAACAAAATCACTTTCTGTCGCCATTGAAAACAAGCTTAGAGACGAAGGAACAATTCAAGAAGTGATCGATAACGTTGAACTCCTAAGATCAGATATTATATCCGCAGTTGAAGAGTTAAGTCATTTCAAAGCAAATTAAAATTATATTTAGATTCTCAAACGAAACTAATCGAATATGGAAGTATCAAAACCGAAAAAAATCTTTGTTGTAGACGATGACGAAATGCTGACTATGGCAATGGAGGATTACCTTACAAAAGATACTCCACATGAAGTGTCAATATTTCACACTGGAGAAGACGCAGTAAAACACATCAACGAGAACCCTGATGTTGTTGTTCTTGACTATTTCTTGAATACAGTTGAGAAAGACGCAGCAAACGGACTAGAAGTTTTGAAAGCTATGAAAAAACACCTTCCAAATGCACAGTTCATTATGCTTTCAAGCCAAGAGAGTTATTCAACTGCAGCGCAAACTATACAACAAGGAGCTGAACAATATGTTATTAAGGATGAAGATGCCTTTGAAAAAATAGCGAAGATGATAAGATAATTATGAATTCATAATTATAAATCAGGAGGGCTTAGCTCTCCTTTTTATTGCCGTAAACTTTGATTTTTTTTACCGCGAAGCAGCACCGAAGGTAAACCGCCTTTCAGGCTGGACGCAATTAAAAATAGATTAAAAACGAAATCAAAGCGCTAATTATACTGGTGTTTTCACAATGGGCATCAATTATGAATTCATAATTTCAAATTCATCATTAGCGGCGCGCCGCTACCTCACCTTTTGAATCTTGCTCAACAATTCCTCTTTCGAATCTTTCGATAAAGGAATCTCAAAATCCTGAATCGTTACATACTTGGAATGAATTTTATCGATGTATTTAAGGTTTACATAATACGATCGGTGCACTTTGATAATTTCCTTTCTATTGTCTAGAAATTCGAAATCTTTTAAAGTCGCTCTCAATACTATACGCTCATTCTTCATTTGAATCTTCGTATAGCTTCCTTCGCCCTTAACGAATAGCAAATCATCAATTACGATTTTCTGATACGTATGCTCGCTTTTCACGAAAAACGAATCATCATTAACGTCAACATCACTTTCGGTAACCTCTGGTGCTTCTTTACTCAATGCCAACTTCACACTAACAATAAGGTCTTCCGGCTTGCACGGTTTGTTCAAAATTGAATGTGGAACCTCATCTAAAACCTCAGTCATTGTTTTTGGGTCAATATTCGACGAAAGAAATAGGAAAGGAATTTTCCAACGATCGTTGATTTCTTTGGCAACATCAATTCCCGTTCCTGGACCATTAAGACGAATATCTAAGATCACAAGATCTGGAGTGTTTTTTCTTAAACTCAACAAAGCTTCTGCGTAAGAGTCAACAACATCAAGCACATCGAAATCAAATTTTTCAAGGGTAGATTTTAAATCTTCCGCAATCCATTCATCGTCTTCAACTATTAAAATCTTATGGCTCATAGGTGAGTTTCAGTAGTTTATTATGGTGGCCGCAATAATACACTTTTTAATCGAACTGAGTAATTCTACCTAGACCGAAATCACCAGAGAACCATTTCATTACACAAAAAGTGAACTTCATTACAATTTAAAAAAACAATTTGAAATCTACTCTATACTTATACTATGAATTTAATGAAGCAACGAATCAAAACAACACCCATCATGAATACAGAATCACTAAGATTTAAAGATGTATCGAAGCGACGACACCCTGGCTTTGTAGTTCGCTACAAGCTTGCAGACAACATTGACCGAACTCCATTCCAAGGCTATTTAATCAGTTTTGTATACGACGAACCTGTAAATTATTCCGATTTTTTCTGCGACGTATACCCAGAGTTTAAGACCAATCTTGAAGGAGATCAAGTTCTAAAGCCATACCAACAAATTCCAAAAGAAGGGTACGCAAACATGTGGATGATCTCAGATAAGAATATTAAATCACATAAAAACATGCTTAAGGTTGGTGGGAAATGCTACTTCCTTAACGGGAACAAACTTATCGCAGAGTGTGAGGTCGTTGAAGTATATATGGATAGCAATGAGTCAAATAACAAATTTCAAATGGTTCGTGACACAAAAATGAACATTCATAACATGCAGCGATCGGCTGTTTAAAATCGCCGTAATCTTACATTGTAGAACAAGCAATTAAATAATTTCTAAAACTAATCACATGAAAAAATTAATCATAATTCAAACAGTGTTAATCGGGTTTATTATCTCACTAGCAAACAATGGAATTGCACAAACAGATTCAAATCCAATTTCAACAGAAAAGTCAATTGACGAAAACATCAAAATTACAGAAGCAAGAACAACATTGGTAGAGGAAGGCTACTCAGAAGACATGATCGATAATCTTTTTGGATACGAGAACTTCTTCTTCCCAATGAACGAAAATGTTCTTGCTACTGTAACCAATATTGTAGACATTCTGATTGAAAACAATTTTTACGAAGAATCTGACAAGAGTACATTAATGAATTTGGCAAACAGTGCATATGAGTTTTACAATTATGGGCCTAATTCTGTTGACGCGAAGCTACAAGTCAATAATGTTGTGAAAAACTAAGTGTTTTTTTACGGTTTTGAAGAAAAGAGTCATCCTTGAGAGGGGTGACTCTTTTGCCATTTCACGATTTTGAACGAATCAAACGAGTAAATTCCGACTCCTAATATTTGTTATTTATTTACGTTCATCGTGGTATTAATATTTCCAATAGATGAGAATAAATAACTTTAGAGCATTATGAATCAACCTACCTCAATTTGGGAATGTTCAAACGTCGGGAAATCATACTCGAACAATGGATTTGCACTAAAGAACATTAACCTCACGATAAATGCCGGTGAAATAACGGGCATCGTTGGTGAAAACGGAAACGGTAAAACCACTCTTTTAAGAGTTGTTGCCGGGGAACTGGATATTGACGCTGGTCAGATTCAATTTATGGGTTCGGCAATCGAATCTGCGGATTGGAGGTCCTTCAAAGAACAGATTACGTATATCCCACAACGAATTCCCAAGTGGTACGGATACCTCAGAACCAATTTGGTTTTTCAAGCGAGTATTCATGGAATCCCTTCAAATGAGATTGACACCCGCTTAAATATTCTTCTGGATGAACTCGGCCTGCAGAAGTATGCTGATCTGAAATGGTCTGAAATCTCGACTGGTTACCGCTTGCGCTTTCAATTGGCAAAAATGTTAATCGGGAAACCGAAGCTTCTCGTTTTGGATGAACCCATCGCAAACCTTGACATTAAAGCACAGGAAAAATTCTTGACAGATTTACAACGAATCGTTGCGAACGACGAATTTCAAACAGCTGTGATCATGAGTTCCCAGCAATTGCACGAAGTAGAATCGTTCTCAGACAATGTAGTTTTCATCAAAGATGGCGACATTAAGTACAGCGGAAAAGTTGAAGATGTTGGCCAAGGAAGAAAGGAAAACACATTTGAACTGTCAGGTTCGATGACAAAAGAGTTAATTGAAAACCTTTTCAAAGACGAAATCATTAGCATTCAAGTAAATGGAAAGAACATTTCTGTTACAACCACAATGGTTATTTCTGGTGAGGCATTAGTAACAGGGCTATTGAAAGCAGAATGCAAATTGGACTATTTCAGAGACATCAGTTCTTCAACCAAAAAAATGTTTTCTTAATTATGACTCTCGATAGCTTTATCCCAAAATTCTTAAAGAAATTAGACAGTACTCTTTTAAGAAAATACCCGAATTTATGGGTAACGAATATTCATTACGTAGTATTCTACACCCTCATCTTTGATTCTATTTTATACGGCTTAACCCGCCTTAAAGGTTTTGCCATTACCAGCGAAACAAGTGATACTATTACACCTGTAAGTCTAATGATTGTTCCAGCAATATTAATCTTCGTATTCTGGTTTATCAAACAAGCGCGTTACAACGTCGATAAAAACTATGGGCGCTCAAACATTGGACACGATTACCAAAATTTCTTTGTTTATGTTCTTTCAATATTCCTCATTATAACAACGGTATTCATAATTCCTGAAGGATTAAGTGACAATATGAAAAGTGCTATTCCACTTGAACAATTGGAAAGCGACACCGACAAATTAAACAAAGGATATGCCTATTTTCATCGAGAAGTAACATTCGTAGATGACGAGATTGTTAGTCGAAGAAGTCCTGTTTTAATATTGAGGGATTATTATTACATCTCAAATAGCCACACATTCAAAAAAGTGAAGGTCAATCGAGAAATAGCACTGAATGAAATCAAAGATTTTATTGCCACTCACAATAAATACACAAATCACAAAATAGATTTGACTGCGTCTCAAGTACTCGAAAAGGCACAAAATGACATAAATGTTAGACTTCCTCAATACGACGAATTTGGCAATTACATACAAAGTGTAGACTCTAAATTGGAAAAGATGCATCGGATTTACAAGCATCGGGAAGGCGCAATGTTTGCCAATTCGGATTTTCTAAAAGTGCTCTTTGGAATTGTAGGTTTTCTTGCTTTGGCAACTTGGATGTTTAAAAACGTTCACTGGAAAAACTTCTTAGCCGCGGCTATAACTATTCTACTATCTCCACTTGTCGCTGGTGTTATTGCTATCATTTTATTCAGTTTGCTCCAATTCCGTGATAATGGCTCAGGTTCAATATTTGCTGTAATCATTCTCTTAAACATTACCTCATTCTTATGGTTTATCATACCTGTTCTCAATAAAAAGTACAGCTACATGGGTGTAATTAATGGCATCCTATTACAGCTCTGGTTGCCATTCTCTGTACTTTTCTATTCCCTCATGGTCTATGAAACATCTCGAAGACGATATGATTACTATTCAGATAATTATGAAGAATTCCACAATTGGTGGGAAAGCTATTTCATGAACACCTATTGGATTGGCTGGGCATTATTACTGATCTCAATTCCAGTGATGAAACGCTTTTATAAATACATGTGGGCGCTTCCGAAAAGCAAATAAACGTATCTTTGCTCAACACAAAAAACGAATTGTTATGATCAGATACGTAATTATTGGCGCCTTAATCGGCATTGGATTTGTGCTCGTTGTAAACTTGCTAAAGAAAAAATAGGATTGGTAGAATGCAACCCTATTGTCACAATCATAGTATATACTAAGAATTTAAATTTCTATCTTTGAACATGTTGAAGTCTATTTTCTCCATATCGCTAATTGTAATTTTCCTCGCAGGAGTTGTTGGGGTCAATTACGATACGCACTATTGTTGCGGAGAGGAAATAGCAGCAGAGTTTTCAATTGTACCTCAACCACTGACTTGTGGGATGCAAATGAATCAAGATTCAAACGATGAAAATCAAGGTGAATCAATAGCTCCAATCTGTTGTGAAACAGACCATGTAGCATTTGAAATCAACAACGATTACGTAAAATACAATTCGCACGACCATGAACTCCAATGCGTGGATTTCATCCCAATGGACGTTGAATTAACAATTGCACAATTTCGTGCAAAACCAAGTTATCAGGATTTAGGCTACTCGCCTCCGCCTCTGGATCGGGACATTATCGTTCTCGTTCAATCCTTCCTTATTTGATTTAAGTCAATACATCAAGTTCAATCCATTTTGAACAGGCATTCGCGTGCCTCGTATTTTCTTATTTAATCAAATGAATAATGTTAAACCGTATCGTTAAATTTTTTCTTGACAACAAACTCGTTGCATGGCTTCTTCTAGCTGTCTGCATTGGCTGGGGAGTTGTAACAGCACCTTTCGATTTTGGTGTCGATTCGCTTCCACGTGATCCCGTATCTGTTGATGCAATTCCAGACATTGGTGAGAATCAACAAATAATTTTCACCAAATGGACCGGCCGATCCCCCCAAGATGTTGAAGATCAAATTACCTATCCCTTAACTTCTTCGTTACTTGGAATTCCAGGTGTGAAAAGCGTTCGTAGCAATTCAATGTTCGGGTTTTCCAGCATCTACATCATTTTCGACGAAGACGTAGAGTTTTATTGGAGCCGAAGCAGGATAGAAGAAAAGCTCAATTCACTTCCAACCAATTTATTGCCTCAAGGGGTTCACCCCACACTCGGGCCAGATGCCACGGGTCTAGGACAAATTTACTGGTACACACTCGAAGGGCGCGATAAAGATGGAAACGCAACTGGAGGCTGGGATTTGCACGAACTAAGAACAATTCAAGACTTTCAAGTCAGCTATGGATTGTCTTCCGCTTCAGGCGTTTCAGAAGTCGCTTCCGTTGGTGGTTTTGTCAAGGAATACCAAGTAGACGTAGATCCTGATAAAATGAAAGCCTACGGAATTTCATTGCAAGACGTAATGAAATCCGTGAAGGAAAGCAACCTCGATATCGGTGCACAAACGCTCGAAATCAATATGGTTGAATACTTCGTTCGGGGTCTCGGATACGTTGAATCTGTTGAAGACATTGAACTAAGCGTTGTTAAGGTTGCCAACAATGTTCCCATTCGAATTAAAGATATTGCGGTCGTTAATATAGGACCAGCAAGCAGACGGGGAATTTTGGACAAAGCGGGAGCGCCTGCAGTAGGTGGCGTTGTCGTTGCACGATTTGGAGCAAATCCAATGGAAGTGATCAATAACGTTAAGGCAAAAATCGCTGAAATTTCCGCTGGACTTCCCAAAAAGACATTGGACGATGGAACGGTATCGCAAGTTACAATTGTGCCTTTCTATGACAGGTCTAAGTTAATCGGCGAAACAATCGGAACGCTTGAGGAGGCATTAACGCTGGAAATTCTAATCACAATTATCGTCGTTATTCTTATGCTCTTGAATTTGAAATCGTCTCTCTTGATTTCAGGTTCCTTGCCCGTCGCGGTTCTGATGTGTTTTGTCGCCATGCGTTATTTCGGCGTCGATGCAAACATTGTTGCGCTTTCTGGAATTGCAATTGCCGTTGGTACAATGGTCGATATGGGAATTATCCTCACCGAAAGTATGGTGAGTCAGATGAAAATTGCACCGCCAGATCAACCGATGAAAACTACGATCTACATTGCAACCGTGGATGTTGCTTCAGCTGTGGTTACTGCAGTTGCGACAACGATTGTAAGCTTCTTACCCGTATTTACGATGGAGGCCGCAGAAGGGAAACTATTCCGTCCGTTGGCTTTCACAAAGACATTTGCATTAATCGCTTCGATCATCGTTTCAATCGCGATTATTCCACCTTTGGCTGAGAGCTTGTTTCGAATCAAAAAACGAGGAAACCTTTCCGCTTACTTTACAAATGCTGCATTGTGCGTTTTAGCGATTATCTTATTATTCACAGACTATTCGTTCTTCGGAGTCTTTGGTTTGGTGGTCGGATTAACTGGAATTACATCGACATACTTGAACGGATTCGAAGAAGGAAAATGGTCCGTAAAGTTCAATTATTTCAAAAACATACTTTATGCTTTGGTTGTTGCTTGGTTGCTGGCTAAAATCTGGATGCCGCTTGGCGTAATGGAAAGTCTAACGTCCAACTTCATTTTTGTCAGTATAATCATCGGGACGATTATCGGTTCATTCTACGTTATCATTCATTTTTACGAGCAAATACTGAGGTTTCTCCTCGAAATTAAATTGCTGTTTATTGCGATCATCGCGGGAATCATATTTCTTGGATTTCAATTGATGTTGAGTTCTAAAAATGAATTCATGCCGGCCTTGAATGAAGGTTCATTTCTACTTATGCCGTCCGCGATGCCACACGCTGGAATGGAAATGAACGAATCTAGTTTGCGTGCTCTAGATATGGCTGTAGCGACAATACCAGAAATTGAAACCGTTGTTGGGAAAGCAGGGCGAATTGAAAGCTCTCTGGATCCCGCACCGATGTCGATGTTTGAAAATATTATCATTTACAAATCTGAATACGCCACAGATGATCACGGCCGACGGGTTCGTTTTAAAACAAACGACAAAGGCCATTACTTAGTTCGCGTCAACGAAAACGGAGCGAAACCAAAGAAAGGCGAAGCGTCTGACTTAATTGCATTTGACCTTAAAAGCCGTTCCTTCAAAGTGCATAAAGACAAGGCGTTCTTCAAAAGAGTTTCTTCAAATACGAACGAGCTAAAAAAGACAAAACGATCTGTAGTCGATTGTTTGGTCAAAGATAAAGACGGAACATATTTCAGACAGTGGCGAGATAAAATCAAATCTTCAGACGATATCTGGAGTGAAATCGAAGCGGTTTCAAAGCTCCCAAGTTTAACTTCTGCTCCAAAATTACAACCGATTGAAACGCGCATCATAATGCTTCAAACGGGAATGCGTGCCCCCATGGGGATCAAAGTCAAAGGAACAGATTTGGCAGCCATTGAAGCGTTTGGGATTGAGCTTTCAGAATTCTTGAAGCAATCAAAAGGAGTGAAGAAACAAGCCGTTTTTGCAGATCGAATTATTGGAAAACCGTATTTACTCATTGACATCAATCGCGAAGCAATCAGCCGTTATGGTTTGACAATTGCGAATGTTCAAGAACAGATTCAAGCCTCAGTTGGTGGAATGGTCATGTCGTCTTCCGTTGAAGGTCGAGAAGGCTATGGAATGCGCGTTCGTTATCCAAAAGAGCTACGAAACGATCCGAGTAAAATCAAATCAATTTACCTTTCAACGCCTACTGGAACACAGATTCAATTGGGCGATGTAGTGGACATCAAATACGAACAAGGCCCGCAATCGATTAAAAGTGAAGACGGATTCTTAGTGGGCTATGTTCTATTCGATAGAATCTCTGATGAAGAGGCCATAGAATTAGGAGTCGAGCCGTATACAGATGTTGAAGTCGTTGAAATGGCCAAAGAATTTTTAGACGCGAAAATTGCAAGTGGAGCGCTTAAAATTCCCAATGGAGTCAGTTATTCTTTCGCGGGAAACTACGAGCAGCAAGTAAGAACAAAAGACAGATTGATGATCGTAGTTCCGATTGCATTGATTCTAATCTTCCTTATCCTCTACTTTCATTTTAAGTCAGCGACCACTTCCCTACTCGTTTTTAGCGGCGTTTTCCTTGCTTTCTCTGGTGGATTTATCATGATTTGGCTTTACGGTCAGGACTGGTTTATGAATTTCGATTTCTTCGGAACGAATATGCGCGAACTCTTTCAAATGAAAAGAATCGACATGAGCGTCGCCGTCTGGGTAGGATTCTTGGCGCTCTTCGGAATTGCAACGGATGATGGAGTTCTCGTTGGAACCTTCCTGAAAAATAGCTTCAAAGAAAATCAACCGAAAAACATTGAAGGCATTCGAAACGCAGTTGTGGAAGGCGGAAAACGAAGAGTTCGGCCCGCAATGATGACAACCGCAACGACCATTCTCGCCTTGCTTCCGATCTTGACTTCAACGGGCCGCGGCTCTGATATTATGATCCCGATGGCGATTCCGTCTTTCGGTGGAATGGTTCTCAACGTGATTACGATGTTTACCGTCCCAGTTCTTTATTGCTTCTGGCAAGAATGGAAATTTAGACTCAATACTAATTCTAATAAATCATTACAAAATGGATAAATCAATCATACATATCGGAACTTCGATACTGTTTACGGTCTTGATTTCTCTAAGCTCAAACGCGCAATCTTTAGATTCACTTCTAATTATGGCCGTTGAGAACAATCCTGAATTGAAAGCGCTCCGACTTGAATATGAAGCTGAAGTGGAAAAGAAAAATCAAGTTAGTCAATGGAAAAACCCCGAATTGGGCGTTGGCATTCCCGCTTTACGACCTGAAACACGGCTCGGCCCTCAAATGATGATGGTTGGAGTGCGTCAAATGTTTCCATGGTTTGGAACCGTAAAATCGAAGGAGAATCTTGCAATTGCCATGGCGAAATCGAAATACGAACGGATCTCGGCTTTGAGGTTGGATCTTTTTCAAACGATCAAATCGGCATATTATGAACTTTGCTTGATTGAACGAAAATTAGGCATCGTTTATAAGAACACCGAAATTTGCCATTCAATGGAAACAATTGCTTTATCGAAAGTTGAAAGCGGCCAAGGTAGCGCAACAAACGTTCTCCAATCGCAATTGCGCATCAAAAAGCACCACCACGATTTGGACTTGCTTGATGTTCAAAAACGAAAGTATTATTCAATTATAAATGCATTGATCAATCAAGATGTCACGAAGACAATTCTAGTTGAAGATGCATTTACAGAAGCAATTGAGATCGAAGTCAACCTTGAAGCGTACAGAGCGAAAATCAAGGAACACCATCCTTTAATTGTTTCCATCAATAGTAAGATTGAAGCATCGCAATACAAGCAAGAAGTGAACGAGAACAATGGAAAACCAACTTTTGGAATTGGCGTGGATTATTCATTGGTTGGGGAAAGAACGGACGCGAATCCATTGGGAAACGGACGCGATATCCTCGTCCCGAAAGTGATGTTGAGCATTCCATTGTATCGAAAAAAGTACGATTCGAGAAACAAACAAGAAGATTTGAACCAGCAAGCGTTTGATTATCAAAAGGAAAGCATTGAAGACAAGATGCTAGGAATGATTCAACAGTACCAAGTCGAATACGATCAAACCAAACTGCATATTGATTTCATTGAAGGCCAGATTGAAATCACACAACAAACGTATGACATGACACTAGCGCAGTACAGCACTGAAGGGAAAGGATTTTCGGATTTGCTTCAACTCGATCACGAATTGATTAATTATCAATTCGAATTGGAAGAGTCGATCGTTGCCACGTATCAAATTCAAGCATTAATAGACAGATTAACAGACTTTTAAAAAAAAGAAAAATGGGAAAGAAAGAACTTATGATAGTAGTTGTGTTTTCAATCGTTGGATTCGTTGGCGGATTCTTCATTATTAAGGCAATTAAAGGAGATCCGAAGGAGGAACAAAAAATTGAAAAGAAGAAAACCGACAAAGTTGCGCCAGAAATGGAGGCTGTAAATGATACGTTAGAGATCAGAACAGACATTCAATTGCGTTAAGTTAACACATCTAAAATAGTAGATATGGAAAAGAAAAATATTGCAATCATTCTCGTCACACTCTTTGTAGGGTTGGGAATGGGCTACCTCATTTTTGGAGGAAGCGCACCCGTTGATGAGCACAACCACTCGAAAGGGGAACAAGCAGAAGGCGTTATATGGACGTGCGCCATGCACCCTCAAATACGGCAAGATGAATTTGGAACGTGTCCACTTTGTGAAATGGATTTAACGCCACTTGAACAGAATGGAAGTGGCGACCCATTGGTATTTACAATGTCAGATGACGCAGTAAAACTTTCCAATATTCAAACAACTGTTATCGGTGGTGAAGCTTCTGATTTCGACGGGAAACTGAAAGTCACAGGGAAAATTCAAGCGAATGAAACAACCGCTGCGAGTCTTGTTGCACACATACCAGGACGAATTAAGAAGTTGTACATCAGCTTCACGGGCGAAAAAGTATCCGTTGGACAAAAGATCGCTCAGATATATTCACCCGATTTAATCGCAGCGCAGAAAGAGCTTCTGGAAGCCAAGAAAATCAGTGGTACGAATCCGAGTTTACTTGCTGCGGCCAAGAACAAGTTGAAGTATTGGAAAATCACAGATGCACAAATTGAGAAAATTTTGACATCAGAAGAGGTTCAAGAACATTTTATGATTTACGCGGATTATTCTGGAATTGTGAAAAAGAGAAAAGTCTCCGTTGGCGATTATTTAAGCAAAGGAGAAGTTCTTTTTGACATTCAAGACTTAAACAAACTTTGGGTTTTGTTCGATGTTTACGAATCGGACTTGTCCAAAATAAAGGTTGGAAGCGAAGTGGCGTTCAAAACTCCATCGTTGCAAAATGAAGAATTCGTGGCTAAAATTTCATTTGTTGATCCAATTATCAATGCATCGACACGAGCAGCGACTGTCAGAGCGGAATTGAACAACAGTTCGAAGAAGTTGAAACCAGAAATGTTTGTGAATGGATCGATTGCCTCTTCAATGGGAAGTAACGAGGACGTTATTGTTCCAAAAACGGCGATCATGTGGACAGGAGAACGGTCGGTGGTTTATGTGAAAGTTCCAGGCGCTGATTTGCCCTCTTTCGAGTACCGAGAAATCACTTTGGGCGAATCCATTGGAAAAAACTATTTGGTGACTGAAGGAATTTCGAACGGCGAGGAAGTAGTTACCAATGGTGCTTTTGTGATTGACGCTTCGGCGCAATTGAACAACCAAGCGAGTATGATGAACAAGCATATTGCTGGACCCGTCAAGGAAAAACCAATGGAGAGTCCCGATTACATCTCCTCTACTCCAGACGCATTCAAAAAACAACTTCAAGCTGCCATAGAATCGTATCTTCTTTTAAAAGACAACTTGGTCGTATCCGATCCTGCGAAAGCAAAGAAGTCGGCTACAGCATTTAAAACAAAGTTAAAGTCCATTGACATGGCGCTTCTAAAAGGCGACGCGCACATGTATTGGATGGATCAATTGATGGCCTTGAATTCCCATACTGACCTCATTATTTCCAAAGACGGCCTGGAGGACAAACGAAAACAATTCGATTTCTTGTCGCAAGCGGTAATCAAGTCTATAAAGGCATTTGGCGTTAATGACGTTACCTATTACGAACAATATTGTTCCATGGCAAATGAAGATCAAGGCGCTTCATGGATCAGTTTAAACGATGAAATTATGAATCCTTATTACGGCGATGCGATGTTGCATTGCGGAGAGGTTTCGGAGACAATAACAGTTAAATAACAAAGATCAATTTATCAATCAATACAAATTCAATATCTTTAAGACTATGAAAAATTCACTTTTAATGCTTTTGATACTCGCGTTAGTATCGTTTTCAAGCCAAGCGCAATCGGACACAAAGAAAAAATCAACGTTCAAAGTTTACGGAAACTGCGGGATGTGCAAGTCAAAAATTGAAGGCGCTGTAAAAGGCAAAGCTGGAATTTATGCTGCTTCTTGGGACACGAAATCGAAGAAAATGTCGATCACCTACAATCCAAAAAAAACAACGTTAGCTGCGATCAAGCAAAAAATCGCTGACGCTGGATACGATTCAGAATCGCACCGCGCTAAAAAAGCGACGTATGATAAACTTCATGGATGTTGCAAATATGAGCGACCGAAGAGTTAGTAACTTATATTTATTTTACCGAATTAAAGCCCGTCTTAGATCATCTAGGACGGTTTTTTTTTGATCTTATCCAATAGTTCCTTCATTGCAACATTTGCGTAAAATGACAATGAGAACAAGCCCACTCAACAACCGATGCAAATTATTTGTAAATTTCTCCCAAAACCATTTGAACTATGAAGTCTCTTCTTTACGCAATCATATTATTAGTACTTACTTTTAGCTGTACGACAAATGATACAGAAGCAATTGTTAGCGAACGTAATTCGGAGAACGTTCCAATCGACTTGCCTTTTAACGCATCGAAAGAACAGGCGACCGACTTTGCTTGGGAGACGTTTTTAGCAATTAATGCTTTAAAAGAAAATGGAACAGGTACACTTTGGGAAAACTACAAGGAAGGTTATGACATCTTCCTTAAAAATGCTGAAAAACCTACGGAATGGGGAAAATCAACTCCATCTACCGATCCACCTTGTTCAAGTTTCCCAGACGGAACGAAAGTGCTGAGAACCACCTCTAAAATTAGCCCCGTTATTAATGAAACCGATCAAGCTGTAGGCGGGATTTTAATTGATCAAGATTCAAACGTCGTTCATTATGAGGTCTATATGAACAAACCTATGTTTCAATATGTACTAGAAAATCAATTTTACAACGCGATGAAACAGTCGGGAAGTGAAATCAATTTCCCCGATGGAAGCATGGAACTCAAAGCGTCTTGGAAAATCTTAGATCCTAAAAAAGATGACATTTCTCGTTACCATACAGCCAATGCCTTTATTTACATTCCTGATTCAGCAAAAGTATTTCACGAAAATATAGTTCCAATTGGTGTGCAAGACAAAATCAACTCTTGCTCCGTACAACTGGTTGGTTTGGTAGGATTACACATTGTCTACAAGACACCATCCAACCCCAATTTCGTTTGGATGACTTTTGAGCAAAATGATAATCTTGTTGTCGATAAATCAGCACCGGCTGGTACAAAACCATCATTTTACAATCCTGACGATACCGAGGCTCGCGAGAACTGCCGCCAATGGGATTGTCCAGAACAAGTATCAACGCAAGTCGTTCGACAAACTAAAATTCCAGATTGGGTTCAAAAATCCAACGCAAAATACCAAGGCAAATTGCGAAAGGAAAAATCCGTTTGGGCAAATTATGAATTGGTTGGAGTTCAATGGCCAACAGATAGAACACGCACTGGAAACCCTCACCAAGCGACTCTAGCAAACTCAACGATGGAAACCTTCAATCAAACGGGAAGCAGCTGTATCGGATGTCATTCTTTTGCAAGATCATCGAACAAATCAATCTATTCCGACTTTAGTTGGGTGATGGGACGCGCCCAATCTCCAAGAAACGGACTTCCAGATGCGACAGGAAAAGATGTTTTGAATTATGTAATGTATATGAAGCCTTATAAGTATTGGGGTACTTGGAGTGATCCTCAATGGAATGATTTTAGCAAACCGTCGAAAGGTGAAAACCCTCACGGAAATTTCATTCGCGTTTTTGTAAATGATATAGCACTGAAAGCCTATAAAGACGATCCGAGCATTCGCATTTTACCTGAGGGAAGTATTGTACTGAAAGAAAATTACGCTACGCCTGACAGTAGTTTCATGAAAAACAAAACGGTACAGCCGAGTGAATTAATCGAACTGACAATTATGTACAAGGCAAAAGACAAGAACGGAACTTTAAAATGGTTCTGGATGAAAACACCTCCAAATGGCCCCTTTGACTCTGCGAGTTTCAATCAGCAAGGCTGTATTAGCTGTCATACGCTATGGCATGGGAATGGTGACGGAATGTTGAGTTTCAATTTTGGAAAACGCCCTGTGATCACCAAAACTCCATTTGACGTTCGTCCAAAAGAGATTGAACAGGTTGAAATGAAATGATGCTCTAAAAGCCAATCGTTTAAAATTATCTGTTCCTAAAAGGAGACCTTTCTGTACTTTCAACATTAAAGGTGTAAATAACAGAAATGGACGACAGTAAAATCATCGAATTGCTCAAAGTTGGCAAGCCGGACAAGGCATTTATCAAACTTTACAAAAACTACCCGCATGTCGAAAAATTAATTCTATCGAAGGGTGGTTCGCGAGAAGATGCCAAAGATGTTTTTCAAGAAGCACTGATCATCTTCTATGAAAAAGTACGGAATACTGATTTCAAACTCACTTCCTCAATTGGAACTTACCTGTACAGCGTCAGCAGATTTCTTTGGAAAAATGCAATGAAGAAACGCAAAAAATCCGTTGACATTTCAATGGAATTGACTTCGGAGGAAGACACTGGACTTCAAGAAGCCGTTGAGCGAGAAGAGAAGTTTATTCAAATCGAAAGTGCACTTTCCCAAATCGGAGAAAAATGCCTAAACCTTCTCAAGGTCTTTTACTACGATGGTTTGTCGATGAAAGCAATCGCGATCAAAGTTGGACTTAAATCTGAAAGTGTAGCGAAGAATCAGAAGTACAAATGCCTTGAGCGCGCTAAATCGAAAATTGAAATTCTTTAGCCACTGCTGTCCCAATTATTTACCCTTTAAGTATTAAATCATGCGTAGCGAATTAGAAAATATAGAACGAATAGAAAAGTACCTCAGGAATGAGCTAAGTACTGAAGAAATGCTGGATTTTGACGAACAATTAAAAACAGGCAGTGCGCTTAAAAGTCAAGTCGAGGTGCAAAAAGACATGGTTGAAGGCATTCAAAGATTGAGCGTAAAACAATCCATCCAAAAAGCATATTCCAAGTATAAAACGCGTAAGATTTTCTTTCGATTTGGCTTGGGAAGTATCATTGCACTAGGGCTTGTTTCAACAGTTCTTTGGGCGGGTGATGCTTACAGAACTGAAGAAGCAACTACTGCGAAAACGGATGAAGTATCTACTCCCGAATCAGGAAGTACAGTTCTAGCGGAATCCGACTTTGTAGTTCCCTCAGCATTCATGGCTGAAGTTCAATCGTATGAAATTGACCCGACGATTAAAATTGCATTGAAAATTGGAACGGAAGGAACGGTGTTGCACATCCCAAAATCTGCCTTTGTAGATCAAGAAGGAAAAGTGATTACTTCGCCCGTCACGATTACCTTTCAAGAATTCAAAAACCCAGCTGACATGGCGTTTTCGGAAATCCCGATGACGTATGCAAAAGGAGACGTGGAATACAACTTCAACAGTTCAGGAATGTTTTCCATCAAGGGATATTCAGATGGCGAAGAGATTAAGGTGAATCCGGCCAAGGCAATTTCCATCGATTATGCATTGGCAAAACAGAACGCAGATATTGACTTCTATCGATTAAAAGACGATTCTACGAATTGGGATTTTTTGGAAGAAATTGACGAATTAGCGGTATTGGATAAAGAATTTGGAGACACTATTTCTGATCGAGCTTATAGTTTTGGAATTTCTTCTGAACCAATAGCCGGACAAGTAAATGGAACACCGCAAATGTTTCTTGCAAAGGATAGTCCAGAAGGCAATATGAATGTTGCACCAACTCCTACTCTTGGTAATCCAATTACCGAGAAAACAATCTTTCAATACAATATAGACATAGGAGTTGATTCAGTACAAGCTCAAAAAAACGTAGACAGGTATATAGAATCCACTGCAGGACATACCTACCCTCCAATCGTTACAGGGCTTCGGATCAACAGCTTTGGAGTGTACAATTGTGATCAAATTTACCGCTTGCGAAACCGAGTAACTGTTCAACCAACTTATCTGGATGAAAATGGAAACGAAATCAAAGAACAAAGAATGATTTCATTAATTGATCTGAACGTGAATTCCGCTTTTAGCTTCAGCCCTAAAAATTTCACCTGCAACCGAAAAGCAAACAACGTAATTCTTCTTTTCACGAAGTCGAATGAACTGTATTTATTGGAAAAAGGAAATTTTGGAAAGAGCCCTATTGCCAATAACGGATCGAGCAATTATCAAATGAAAAACGTCACGGAAACGATGTCGAGTTCTAGCGATTTGAAAGCGTATTTGGTACCGTAGAAAAATAAATCCCGTTTTGATCTTGGTTCGCTGCGATGAAACGGGATTTTAGTAGCACTATAATTAAGATGATTAAATAACGCCGTTATTGATGGCATACTTCACCAATCCAACAGAGCCACGAACGTTTAATTTCGCTGTTAAATTTTTCTTATGCCCCTCGACTGTTCTTCTGCTAATTTTAAGTTCATCCGCAATTTCATCGTGCGATCTCTCCATGGCAATTAACTGTAAGATTTGAAATTCTCTTTTTGTTAATGCAGACTCAATTCCGAGGTGCGTACCTTTTTTATTCTTGCCAAGAAGTATTTGAGAAATGGAATTCCCAAAATAGGGAACCCCGTCAAGAATCGTTTCTATTGATCGAATGAGTTCTTCTAATCCTGCATCCTTTAAAATGAATCCGTCACAGCCACCTTCAATTACTTGTCGAATGATAGTCTCTTCATTCATAGCGCTTAACACGAGGATTGGAATTTTGTTCCCGTTCTCTCTCAACTTAGTTATGGTCGTTATCCCGTCCATTTTTGGCATCTGAATATCGAGCAATAGAATATCGAAATCAGACTTATCTACCAGATCAAGAACTTCAGCCCCATTGCAAGCTTCCTCTATTACTGGAGTGAAGTTTTCTTGAATCTCAAGCATGAACCGCAATCCATTACGAACGATTACTTGATCATCTGCAATTAAAATATTAACGACTTTTTTCATCAATAGAAATTTTAAGGTCTGTACCCTTCGTTGGAATACTAAAGTATTCATAAGTGGCGCCGATCAATTTCATCCGCATATCAATGTTTGCAAGTCCAATTGAATTGTATTTACCAGTTATGTCAAACCCTTTTCCATTGTCCGACAAAAGGATTTGCAATTTTTCATTTTCTCGTTTTAATTCTATCGTGATCTCCGTTGCCTCAGAATGTTTTAATGAATTATGAACAAACTCCTGAACCACTCTATATAGATACAGTTCTTTCTTTTTATCCTTCAATCCAATTTGCTCATTGCATATAAAAACAACCTTAATCTCCGTTAATGCTTTACATTTCCCAATTAAGACGTCCAAGGCGTTGCACAAGTCATTTGATTCGATGACATGCGGTGAAAGGTCATGTGAAATTTCGCGAACTGAACCTACAGCGTTTGTAATTAAGCTTCCCATTTCTGAAAGAGCCTTTGAATAAGCAGGAGAATCAGCATCCAATTTCTTCAATGAATCCAAATACAATTTAACCATACTCAACTCTTGAGATAAAGAATCGTGTAAATCCCTTGAAATTCGAGCGCGTTCTTTCTCCTGAACATCAATCAATTGCTCGATCAACCAGTGGTTATAATTGTCTTCTCTCATTTAGTTTTTAATTCTTATAGATTAAAAATACACGTCCAGGTCGTAAGCTATTTATGGATCGGTTCTTTCAATAAAATTGTGCAGAATTGCTTAGTAACTATAACAAGAATACAAAATACTAGTTACATAGAACCACGTAAAAACCCCTGTTTCCTACCGTAAATACCGTAACTGACAAAACTACGTAGTGAATTGTACCAATTGAGTGATTAACGGTCTGCTTTTTATTGAAACTACGTAATTTCACGTAGGTCTTCAAGTACATTTACGTATTGATTCGAGAAAAAAGCGTTTGTATATGAGACTATAAAAGTTCGATTAGAACCGATCGCGTAATTTCATCATTGGTCGCTCAAAGAAATAATAGAGCAAAGTTGAAACTCCGACCGTCACGACCCAAAACAAAACATACATTTGCCAACGATCGGCTTCTGCTTCCGGTGGATTGTGTTTCATTATTACACCGAACACCAATCCAAGATTGATTAAATACATCGAATATGAGATTTTGCTGATGTGCGTAACCGTTTTTCCCCACCATTTAAAACGATAGGTTTTTATACTGTCAGCGAGTGGCAATAGAAACATGGCTCCAATGGAGATTAAGACAAAATAGAATGTTCTTGAATAGAAGAGTTCAAACGAATGATTGGTTGTAACTCCGAGGTACAAAATTACCATTCCCAATACAAATGCTGGCCATCTACACAACCTCCAAAAGTCCTTGAAGTAATACTTAATGTAAGCAGCCAATACACCATAAATAATAGTGTCCAATCGCATCACAACGACTTTTCGAACTTCCATGTCATAGGCATTGAAGCTATCGTAAACAGCCTCTGCACTATAAATCCGATACAGTAAAGGAGTTATGATCAAAAGAAAAATGGTTGCGAGGAAGGAATGTTTTTTCGAGAGGAAGAGTCGAAAGCCAAAAATAGAAAGGGGCAGGATAATATAGAACCATTCTTCAACGGATAAACTCCAACTTTCCCAAAAGAAGCTGTGAAAACCATCAGTTAGATTGTGTGTAAAGAATATGAACGACCAACCAAATTGATCCAAATCCCCGTTTTTGAACTCGTATTGAATAAATATAAAATTCAACAGTAGGATTAAATAATAATTCGGTAAGGTTCTGAACCACCGTCGTTTCCAGAAATTTGCAATTGATTTTAAATCGAATTTCTCTTTCTTCTCAATCTCTTTAATTAAAATTGATCCAATCAGAAACCCACTTAGAACAAAGAATAGCTCTACCCCATCAATTCCATTTAATAAAGGAACTGTAGGCAAGAACCAAAAAATATCCCCTGCTAATGCGGCGCCATGTCCCATAACGACTAGAACTATTGCAATAGCTCGATACGCATCTAGGCCATAGATTCGCTCATTTCCAGAATGTTTTATAGTGTCCTTAACCATCGCGGTGACGAATATAGTAAGAACATCAGTCTTTGTTGGCAAACTTCCATTTTGAGCTGCATTTGAAAAAAAAGTGAACTATTAAATTTAAAAGGCTAACTTAGCCCCGCGAATATCACGTTTAGCACTGAATGCTAAGCGATTAATCGCATATTACAAAGTAAAATTTTATAAAATGGCAGAAGGTACAGTTAAGTTCTTTAACGGAACAAAGGGATTTGGATTTATTAAACCAAATGATGGAGGTGAAGATGTTTTTGTACATCAATCAGGTCTTGATGACGAGATCAACGAAGATGACAAAGTTTCTTACGAAGTTGAAGATGGAAAAAAAGGATTAAACGCGGTAGGTGTAAAAGTTATCGGTTAAGAAATATTTTCTTTATCTAAATGGGATTTGATTCAATCAAGTCCCATTTTTTTTGCTCTAAACTTTTGATTCCACAGGATAAAAGTTAATATCTTCTCTTTCCTAGAAATGCAACTAACTATAATTGACTTACCTTAGCGTAAATGATTAAAATTAAACCTATGAAAAAACTACTACTATTGAGCGCTATTGCGTTTTTAACTTCATTGAGTGCAAGCGCACAATGTACTGCAGATCCTCAATATACAGAACCTGGTGTTTATCCAGACAGTGCTACAGGAATGGCGTCTGCATGTATTGATGTACCTTATTCTGAAACAATTACGATAATCGTACCTCTTGACACAACGACAATTGTATTTGGTATTCCAATTACTTTTTTCTTCGATAGTGTTGTAGTTCAATCATGGGATTGGGGTGGATTAAATGGATTCACTTACCAATGTTCTTCTCCAGGAAACGTAGAAAGCCCAGTTGATAATTGTTCTTTCGAAGGTGACCAAACAGGTTGTATTTTAGTTGAAGGAAATCCAACAGCGGCTGACATTGGAAGTTATCAGCAAGAAATTACTACAGTTGCTTATTTACCTGGATCACCTGGGAATCCTTCTACAGTACTTGTAGATTACTACTACATCCAAGTATTGGATTGTGGATTAAGCGTTCCAACGTTAACAAATTCTAAGTTCTTGGTTTATCCAAACCCAGCCAAATCAAAAATAACACTGAATGGTTTAAACGGGATCACTGTTGAATCTATTAGAGTAACGGATATGGAAGGAAAGGTTTTTGAATCATACGAAAATGTAATTGGACCTGCTCTTGACATGGATATCGATTATTTGCAAAGTGGAATGTACTTTGTAACGATAAATTATGACGGTACATCTGAGGTTGTTAAATTCATTAAAGAATAGTACTCAACGAGTTATATCAAAGCCGTCTTGAATACAACAAGGCGGCTTTTTTGTGCACTTAATTTTTTTTTATTTTTTTTCCATTTAGAGTTGTGGTATAAAGGAAATTTGTATTACATTTGCCCACGCTTTGAGCGCAAAGTGTATGTCGAAAGGCAATTAGAAAAGTGGATTTATTCACATTTCACGGTCCGGTAGTTCAGTTGGTTAGAATATCGCCCTGTCACGGCGAGGGTCGCGGGTTCGAGTCCCGTCCGGACCGCCAACTCGTAAGAGTAAAGTTAAAGTCTATATGGCTGTAGACCTAGAAACCCCTAAAGAGTATCAAATTCTTTAGGGGTTTTGTTTT
>JAWUWJ010000056.1:0-7706 GCA_034111925.1 Crocinitomicaceae bacterium | reverse complement strand
ATGATTAGTTCAATAACGGCTACCGTGAAAAGACTTGAATGAATCTTCTTAAATGATTTTAATTCATTTATTACGTCCTCCACAACTATATCATTGTTAAGTAAATGGTCGAATACAATTTCAATCTGGTAGGCCGAATCTGAGTTGAATTCATCAAATGTATTTTCTACATCAAGCCAAACATCCTTTACCGTTTGTTTAAGTACTGAAACCTCTTCTGGTCGAATTACTTTGTCAGCTTGAGCCGCAGCATAAAACACACGACCCAATAATTGGTAGAAAGAGGTCATTGTAGTATTCTTTAATTCCATGGTTTTGATTTTGTGTTAGAACTTCAAATTACATTATTCTATTGCCATTATTTTGTGACTATTGTCAATGATAAAGTTGATAAGTATTAAGCCAAAGGCTTTCGTCTTTGGACTAATTTGTAAATTTCAATTACCCAGAGAATTAAAGAACTCGCACCAAAGAGAATCATGTATTCAACAAATGACATCGATTCAAAACGGAACAATGATGCAAGCGTTGGAACTTCTGTAATGACTACCATAAGTGCAGCCGACAGTCCAACGCCCCAATTGATCCATTTGTTTGTAAAGAAACCCAATTTAAATATTGATACTTTGAGTGATCTCAGGTTGTAAACGTTGTATAATTGTGTGAAAGACATTACAATAAATGCTGCTGTACGTGCTTTTTCCAAGCTGTGGTCCAGATAGTAATAGTAGTAAAAGGCAGAAATGGTTAGCACAGTCATCACAACCACGTTAATGAGGATGTGAGGGAGAACCGATCGATTCATGATTTTTTCTCGCTTCATCAACGGCTTTTCTTTCATTATTCCTTCGTGGCCAGGTTCTGTTGCTAGAGCCATATCGGTTACGCCATCTGTTACAATGTTGAGCCACAGAAGTTGTGTCGCGGTTAACGGCAATGGAAGTCCGATCATGATGGACAAAAGAAGCGTGGCGCTCTCTGCAATGTTGGTTGTTACCAGAAAAAAGCTCGTGTTTCGCGAATTTTTAAAGACGATTCTTCCTTCTTCAATTGCGCTGACGATCGAAGCGAAATTGTCATCTGCTAAAATGACGTCGGCTGATTCCTTTGCCATATCAGTTCCCATGACCCCCATGGCAATCCCAACATTGGCTTGTCTTAGCGCCGGAGCATCATTGACACCATCGCCTGTCATTGCAATTAAATGCCCCATAGATTGCAGACGTCCTGCGATTCTTAATTTCATGTGTGGAGTCAGTCGCGCGAAAACAGAAACGTTCCGGATCGTTTCGTCAAATTCCGCATCATTAAGCTGAAGCAGTTGTTGTTCGCTGATTGCTTGAACGTCATGTCGGTCCTTATCTGAAATGATTCCTGTTGCTCTGGCAATGGCTGCTGCTGTATTTACATGATCGCCTGTTACCATAATTACTCGGATTCCAGCGTCTTTGCATTTGTCTACAGCGTTCTTGGCATCTGTTCTTGGCGGATCAATCATTCCTACAATCCCGGCAAAGATGAGATCATCTAGGTTGTCTTCATCAATCGAATTAAAGGATTGTTTTTTATAGGCAAGAGCGATTACCCTCATGGCGTGATTTGACCACTCGGCGATCTTTTCTTCAATCTCAGCTCTTTTTGACTCTGTCAATTTTGTTTCGCCATCCGATGTCAATACGCTGATTGAACGCGCGAGTAATTCTTCAGGCGCACCAGTAAGACAAAGTTCAATTTGACCTTCCTCTTTTATTAATGTTGCCCGTAACTTTATCACAGAGCTAAATGGCAAGTCATCAATTTTAAAGTGGTTGAATTCTTCAGGGGCCAATCCACCTTTTCGACCTAAAACAGATAGGGCACCTTCCGTTGGATCTCCAACCAATTCGTGTTTGTTCTTCTCTTTGTTGTGGTGGATTTCTGAATTGTTAGAAATAACCGCAATCCTTAATAATTGAGACAAAGCGCGATCGTTTTTCGTGTCAACTATGGAGGAGGTCTGTTTGAAGTTCCCGACAGGAAACCAACCTTCTCCGGACACTGCATACTCATCTTTACCGGCAATAAATACTTTTTTGACGGTTAATGAATTCTGCGTTAGTGTTCCTGTTTTGTCGGTTAAGATTACCGATACTTCGCCAAGGGTTTCCGTTGCTGTGAAGTCGCGAACAATTACATTCCGTTGTGACATTCGACGTGCACCAATGGCTAAAACGACAGTAATCAGAGCAGGTAAACTTTCAGGAATTGCGGCAACCAAAGCAGCGATCGATGTGAGAAGAATCTCATCCAGTTCGTAGTTTCTTAAGAAATATCCAGTAAGGAATATTGCCCCAGCACTGAGAATCGCGATGATTGACATTTGTTTGGCGAGAACATTTGTCTTCTTTATGAATCCAGTTTGCTGGATGGCCATGCTGCTGATGGTTTGAGAAATCTCTCCCATTGCAGTGTTGGTTCCAGTCGAGGTCACAATTACCTTGGCGTATCCTCCAACGACAAACGTTCCACTCCAGACCATGTTTTTTCGATCGGCTAGGGGAGTGTCCATTTCTAAAGAATCTACATTCTTATTTGTCGGAAGAGACTCACCGGTTAATGACGATTCAACTGTTCTTAAATTTTTAGCTTCTATAATTCTTCCATCTGCAGCAATGCGATCTCCTTCTTCAAGAATTAAAATATCTCCAGGAACGACTGTTGATGAAAGAACGGTTTGAAGTTTTCCATCCCTCAGTACTTTCGCCGTTTTAACAATGATTTTTTGAAGTGCCGTTATCGCTTTCTCAGCTCGGTATTCTTGAAAGAAACCAAAGGTTGTATCGGCAAGAATTACAAAAAGAATGATCCAAGCGTCAACCACCTGTCCAACCATATACGAGATGATTGCTGCTGGAACCAAAATGACAACCATTAGGTTCTTAAACTGCCTGATGAATAATTTTAGTAATGAAGTTTTCTTTGCCTCAGGAAGCACATTTGGGCCATATTCCTCCAACCTTTTATTGATATCTTCGCTAATGAGACCATCACTATGACTGTTCAAAGCGTCAATTGTGTCCTGTGCATTCAGAGTGTATGGTACCTCAATTGGTTTTTTCATTTAAAAATGAGATCAGAAGGTAATTTAATGTTGTTTCAATATAGTTAAGAAATTTTTGTTTAGTAACGAAACATGACAAATGTCATCGGTAAATACCCCATTGATTTTGAGACTTCTGCAAGATCTAAGGTATATTTGAGAAGCTAAATAATCAAAGGAATGCAAGAGTTAATATTTGTCGTTATTGGATTGGCTGGGCTCTGGCTTGGTACTGATTTCGTGATAAAAGGCGCTTTAAATATTGCAAATTACTATCAGCTTTCTCAAGTCTTTGTCGGAATAGCAGTTCTCGCTATTGGAACTGATTTACCAGAAATGATTATTTCCATTGATGCTTCGGTGCAGAGTTTAACCACTGGTGTCGATGCTTCTGGAATAGTGATAGGGAATGCGATTGGAAGTTCAATTGCTCAGATAAGCTTGGTGATCGGTATAATAGGCTTATTCAGTTATCTCACACTTCGAAAAAAGCATTTGTATCAAGATGGTCTGATGTTACTTGGGTCAATTTTACTCGTTCTGTTACTTGGCATTGATGGAACGATTTCATTGGCTGAAGGACTGGTTTTATTGGTCGTTTACATTGTTTACTACTTCAGATTATTCAACAATGAACGTGTTGGAGCTAAAGTAAAAAGCAAAAAGCCCAATGGTGGATTGCGGAAGGACATTCTTTACCTTTTGATTGGTCTTACGATCGTCTTCTTTGCTTCAAAGTTTGCCGTTCATAACGCTCTTCTGTTTACTGAAAGCCAAGGATTGACGCATTCATTTGTGGGTATTATTGTAATTGGTTTGGGAACAAGTTTACCAGAACTGGCTGTTTCTTTTGCCGCTGTGAGGAAAAAAGCGGGAGGACTTTCTGTAGGGAATTTAATTGGGAGTAACATTTTTGATCTCTTAGTTCCTGTAGGAATAGGAGCTTCAATTTCTGAAATAAAGGTCGATAAAATGTTGGTCTACTTCGATCTACCGTTCTTGTTCGTT
This sequence comes from Crocinitomicaceae bacterium, assembly GCA_034111925.1. Taxonomy (GTDB): domain Bacteria; phylum Bacteroidota; class Bacteroidia; order Flavobacteriales_D; family Crocinitomicaceae; genus UBA4466. The sequence goes on along the minus strand of JAWUWJ010000056.1, from coordinate 3,619 downwards.
CTGTCATTCTTAGTGCTTTTCTTTTTTTATAAGAAAAAGGGAATTCAGCGAATAGAAGCAGTTGTGCTCGTTTCGATTTATGTGATTTACTGTATACTAAAGATTTTTGGAGTTTAGAAATCGGTTAGTAGTCAGGCTTTCCGTTTTTTTAAAAAATAGACAAATCAGTAAACGAGCCCTATAATAACTGCTCCGTTTATAATATTTCCAATGGTTATAGGTATTAAATTATTGATTGTAAAATTGCATGGAAATAAATTTAAAAAGTGCGTTTCTAAGATTTGAATCCAACCACGTGGCTAGACCTTAAGCTTTCCCAATCCGCTAATTCCATTAAAAACTGTGACACATGTTGAATAATAAATTCTTCGTCAATTCTTGAGGGATTCACTTTGCCTATTACATTTTGAGAATCTTGCTCTGTTTCGAAATTATCAACAATGGGAGTTATTAAAATAATGAATACATCACCGTTGTAAGCTTGTGAAAACACTAAATTACCACCTGACTTAGCATAGCTTTTCTTCCCATCATCATTTTCACTATAAATACTACTAAAGCTATTTCCGAAGGTTAGATTAACACCTTCTAAATTCCGAGTTGATTCTACTATGAACACATCCCAATCAAGCTCATACATTTGTGTGATTTTCTTAAGCGTTTCTGTTATTAACTTCCTTGTTTCAGTCTGCCAAAGCTTTCTTTTTTGATTTATTTCGGTCAGTGTTTTCTTATAGCTTTGAACATCTCCTCTTAAATCTTCTAACTTCATAAACTAGCATTTTAATTATTATTAACTACCTCCAAGTGCAGTTTGTAATTGGCTGAAAAAGACCAATTCTGATTGGTTTAGTCCTGAGATATATTCTGGTCGAATTACTTTGTCAGCTTGAACTGCAGCAAAGAAACCTCCGTCCCAATACTTGGTAGAAAGAGATCATTGTATTATTCTTTAATTCCATGATTTTAATTTTATAAGAGAATCTCAAATCACATAATTCCAATGCCATTATATTGTGACAATCGTCAGTTATCAAGCTTATAAAATCCAAGATTCGGTTCTTCTTTTTGACGATCCAATTGATTTGCAAAGTTAGGCTTAATCCATTCGATATGCTTTGATGAACATCATTCAAACTCCTGATTTATATCATTCTACTACTGGTTGAATCTAAATAGATTTGACGAGTAGTAGTTTTAATATCAAGACTTTAAAACGCATTAAATCACGAGAAAATGGGAAAGAAAATTGGAATTTGGCTGGACTCAGACCAAGCAGTTATTATTGAAAACGGAACGGGAAAATTGAATCGTGTTGAATCTGAAGTTGAGCATTATCATTTGCATGGCGGAAATAAAGGTGGAGGTACAGCCACATCTTCTGACACCAAGCTTTTAAAAAGAAAGAACAATCAATTCAAGAACTATTTCAACGGCATAATCAAACATGTTTCGAACGCTGAAAGCATTGTTGTTTTTGGGCCTGCAGAGACAAAAGTTGCCTTTAAAAGGGAGCTTGAGCAAAGTAATGAATTCAAAAACAAACTGCGAGCTGTAGAGTCCGCGGATAAAATGACGGACAATCAACTGATCGAGTGGGTTTGGAATTATTATTCATAAAAACAGACGGTTCCGTTGATTCACTCGATTCGTAAAATATAAAAACAACCTCATTGATAAATTAAACCAATTATGAAGACGATACTAATACCAACAGATTTTTCAGATAATGCTTGGAAGGCAGTAGGATATGCCGCAAATGTATACAGAGATACACCTAGCCGTTTCATTTTATTTCACGCCTATTATGTGGGCGGATCGATTTTAGAAGCAGATGTTCCGCACATCATTGCCGAAAGATCAGAAGATATTAATAGAAGTTTAACAAAAATAAAAGAAGCTTTTCTGGAATTTGATCACCACGAAGACACCAAAATTGAGGCGCTTGCTCGCTATGGAGAAGTACCTGACGCAGTAGAAGAAATCGTGAAAAACGAATTCGTAGATCTCATTGTATTAGGTACCAAAGGTGCTGGAAATAATCAAGATGCAGTTCTTGGTAGTTCAACATTAGGCGTTCTTGAACATCTGCCGTGTCCAGTAATTTGCGTTCCATTCGAATCCAGTTTGACAGGGCTAGAGCATATCATGTTTGCAACGGATTATCACAATCTCAATAATCTCAACAAACTGGTTGAACTCAAAGAAATCGCAGAAACGAACGATGCTAAAATCTCAATTGTAAATGTCAAGACAGATTTGAAAGTTAAAGTTCCCGTTGAGGATGGAATGGAAGGACTTGTGTTGCATAACTTTTTTGGAGCTGTTCCAAATGAATTTTACGACATTCAGGCAGATGATGTAGAAGAGGGAATACTGAATTTTGCACATCAAAAAGAAGTCAACTTGATCGTTATGATAAATCGGAACATAACGTACTGGAAAAGCATATTTCACAAAAGTTTAAGTAAAGATACTGCCCTTCACAGCAACATTCCACTGCTGATTTTAAAGGATTGATAGTAAGAGGTAATCGAGAATAAAGCGATCTTTAAATTATTGCGTAAATACATATCGTTTGGTGAAATGCAGGACATGCAAACAGTTTTACAAAAAGAGTTAAAGCCAATACTGAAAAGAGCTTTGATAATCTAATCAATTTTTTAGTCGAGTGTGACTTCGGAGATTATTTTCGCGGATTTTTGATACAGGTTCAACTCAGCACCTTCCAGGTGGACTTCATTATCGATTCGAATCCCTTTGTTGGAAATTTGAATGGGAACACTTATATAGACGCTTCTGTCCAGTTTGAGCATCTTGTTGTAGTGTTCATTCGTTAAAATGGAAAGAGGGTAGTGGGATACTTCTGAACTCATTAAACTATTTAAAATTGTTTCCGCACATTTTGAAACTCCATACAGTGTCCCGCCTTGTGTTTCTCGAATTTGAAAGGCAGCATTCCGCGTCAAGGTTTGAGCTTCTTCTAGTCGTTCCGGTGAAAAGAACGCAAACTCTGTAATTGGAGAACCTTGAACCTTGGTCATTGAATACGCAGCAAATTGCGAGTCTCCATGTTCCCCTAAAACATAAGCGTTAATTTCATCCGCTTTGTAATCTGATAAAACGGAAAGGTAATACGACAGTCGAACACTGTCTAAAAAGGTTCCTATTCCTACAACATGATCGTACGGCAAATTCGAGAACTTCATTACATGGTATGATATGATGTCTACCGGGTTTGTAATTACGATGATGTATGGAACTTTATTGAATTCTTGGTCGTCAAAAAGATCCTTCGTTAATTGAATGTTTTGCTTTGCCGTTGAAAGCCTTGACCCTCCATGCAGATTTGGAGTTCCTGCAGTAAAATAAATGAAATCCGCGTTGGCGAACATGTCATAATCGTTCACATAAAGTTCTTTGCCCGGATACAAGGACATTCCGTGTGACAAGTCCAAAATTGCTCCTTCCTTATTCGGGTCTGGTTCTAAAATGTTCACTCTCATGTTGTTCTTGTTGTTCAGCAACAAAAGAGACAATGCAGAGCCGACACTCCCAAATCCTATAACGGTTACGTCAATCATATTTTAATAAAATGAATAATACTTTTAAAGTAATT
>JAWUWJ010000055.1:0-24018 GCA_034111925.1 Crocinitomicaceae bacterium | reverse complement strand
TTTAATCTTGGTTTTTGGCTAAATTACACAAAGGATTTGTGCTTGAAAAGTATTTTCATCCTTTTGATTTTTTCTTGTGACCAGGCGGAAGCCACCGTTCCAAGTATTGATCCTCCTGGGAAGTTAACCTATGATGAACCGACAATTACAGCGGCATCTTATCCAGAAACATACATGCATTTGTTGGAAGGAAAGAAAGTAGGCGTTGTTGGAAATCAAACCTCTATGGTGGATGACACGCATCTTGTAGATACAATGATCGGGAGTGGAATTAACGTGATTCGAGTGTTTTCACCGGAGCATGGATTTAGAGGAGATGCGGACGCAGGAGAACATGTAGGGAATCAGAAAGACGAGAAAACGGGACTTCCAATTATTTCGCTTTATGGGAAGAATAAGAAGCCTTATGACAGTCAACTGGTAGGATTGGACATTTTAGTGTTCGATATTCAAGATGTTGGAGTTCGCTTCTACACTTACATTTCTACGTTGCATTACGTCATGGAAGCGTGTGCTGAAAATAACATTCCATTAATAATTTTAGACCGTCCAAATCCAAATGGACATTACGTTGATGGGCCTGTTTTGGATCTCAATTACAAATCATTTGTTGGAATGCATCCTGTTCCAATTGTTCATGGAATGACGATCGGTGAATATGGAAAAATGATCAATGGCGAAGGATGGCTTAAAGGAAATATTAAATGTGATTTGACAGTTATTGAGTGCAGTGATTCGTACACTCATTCGTACCGCTGGTGGGTTAATATTCCGCCATCTCCAAATTTGAGATCACAACTTTCGATTAGTGATTATCCAAGTTTGTGTTTACTCGAAGCGACAGACGTTACAGTTGGTCGAGGAACAGATGGTCCATTTGAGCGATTTGGACATCCGAGCTTTCCAGACTCTTTGGAATTCAGCTTTACACCTGAACCCAATCTTGGAGCAAAACATCCGAAACACAGCGCTAAAAAGTGCTATGGATTTGATTTGAATGAAGACAAGATGAATTTACGAATGTATAAGTTGGATTTGAGCTTCTTAATTGAGGCAAACAAATACATGAAAGGCGATATGTTCCTCGGAAAGAAAAAGAACATGTTCAATCTATTGGCTGGAAACGGCGTCTTATTGGGACAAGTTAAAAAGGGAATGACGGAAGATCAAATTCGCGAAACATGGAAAAATGATCTGGATGCGTATATGTTGAGTCGTGAGAAGTACTTAATTTATGGATTATAGGTGAAGAGTGAAAAATGAAGCTAGGGAGGCAAAGCTTTTAACTTCTAATCCATAACTCATAATTCTGAACCCCTAATTACTTAAAAGTATTAATCTCCGCAGCATTTTTCAAAACCTTTTCTTTCATCCCTTCCATATAAGCAAGCATCGTTTTCAATACTTCCGGATCTGCTGAAGCGATAATTTTTGCCGCTAAAATCCCTGCGTTTTTTGCTCCGTCTAAGGCAACAGTCGCAACTGGAATTCCACCTGGCATTTGAAGAATAGATAAGATACTATCCCAACCATCGATTGAATTTCTTGATTTAACGGGAACTCCGATAACAGGAAGAGGTGTTAATGATGCGGTCATTCCGGGTAAGTGAGCAGCTCCGCCCGCACCTGCAATGATTACCTTCAATCCACGAGTATGCGCTGATTTAGCATAGTCGAACATTAACTCAGGAGTTCTATGCGCCGATACAATATTGACCTCGAAATCAACTCCAAGTTCTTTCAATACGTCCATTGCTTCTTGCATCACCGGCATATCCGACGTGCTTCCCATGATAATTCCAACTTCAACCATATAATTTGTTTTTTGACAAAGATAGGTATTTCGATTATTAGAACGTTGCGCTTTTCGATTGTTGGACTATTAGAATTTAGATATTAGATTGTTGATGTTTCACGAGCTTCAGTATTAGCAACGCAATATTTTCTTAACCTCTAACTTATACCTGTTTCAAAACTTCTTCCTTAACAATACTCTCGTCTCCCCAGTTTTCCAATTCAGATTCAGTCCACAATTCAGGAAAGAAAATACGTCTTTGGTACTTTGGGTGCATGTATTTCTGCCATTCACTTCCTCCAGTTGCCTCAACACTTGTTTCTCCGCTGTTCAGGTATTTTCTGGCCGCATTCAAATGATGCATTACCCAACTCACGTTAACAGTATGATCGTAGTGGCGCATTGCATTGACAAGGTTCACGTCGTTGCGTTCGCTTTCAGGAAGAGATTTGAATTTTGTCCAAAGGTTCGTTGTATTGTACACCTTCATGAAACCGATGAATTCATCTTTGTATTTATCCTCAAAATTGCTCATCAACTTCGTCTTTTTCCCTGTTGAATGATCGATTCCCGCCACTTGCCAATAAAGGTTATCGAAGGCGTGAGAGTATGGAGTATCTCGATTGATTGTTTTTCTAAATCTAAAGTCGATCAAGTTGATCAATTCCGTAGATGCGAATTCGATTTTTCGGTATTGCGCACTTTGGAATCCACTTGCAGGAGTCAATGTATCTCTAAATTTCATGTATTGATCAACATCCATTCCATCGCCCATAATCGTGAACGAGTTTGAAAGCATATCGAAATAGCGACTTACTCTATACAAGTGCTTCGCGAATTTTTCAGTTGATATTTTCTCGATTTCCGAAATTTGTTCAATTTCCCAAAGGATCATTTTAAACAAAAGCTCATTGATTTGATGGTACATGATGAAAACCATCTCATCTTTCAATGTTGTTTTTTGAGCCTGTAAGCCAAGAAGCGCCTCCACTTGGATGTAATCCCAGTATTTAGTGGGTTCAGCGTAAAGTAAGCCTGTTAAATGTACGTCTGCGTTTTGCCCCATCGCTTCGTACTTCTCATCAATCGCTTTCAATAATTCTTCTCTCGTCATGATCTTTAGATATGGTCCAAAAATAGTTATTTCTTATGGTCAGTATTATGACTTAAGTCATTTATAACACAATCGTAATTAAAGCGTATAAAAAAAGCCTGATTCAAAAATGAAACAGGCTTTATAAATAGCTATTTTTCAAGGCTTACTCCTCGCATTGCTCATTGTATTCATCCATTATGGCATCAATAGAAAACAACTTGTATCCTTTCTCTTTGTTCAATACTTTTTGAGCTAATTCTTCATTTGCAGCAATATACTCTGCCATTTTCTTTACGAAACCCAAAAGGAAATAGTCTTCTGTTACTGGCTTTTCGTCACCAACTTTATGAAGAACGATTGTTTTAGGGTATTTTCTATTCGCAAACATTTCTGATGTTTCCCCCTCTAGTCTTGTGTTAACACCTGATTCGTACGTGTAAAATGCGTAAGTGCTGATGCATCCGTCCTCAACTAATAAGTTTCCTTTGATTGTTTTCTTCGAAAGTCCACCTGAATAATTGATACAACGCCATGTTTTTTCTGCTACTGAATATTCTGAAAGCGTTTCTGATTTAATCTTAAGCTTTGATTTTTTATTGTTCTTGTCAGAATAAAATAGAATAGTGTTTTGCATTGCATATCTATTTCGCATTTCTATGAATCCTTCTGTCTTCTTTCCAGCTTTGTCGATCATATAACCAGGGTAAATGTCCCCTTGTTTATAAACATCATTTGACCAGTCTTGTGCAGATGCGTTAATTGCAACAAATGCAAAAAGCGCTAAAATTATTCCTTTCATCTTAATTCGTGTTTGGTTAATTGAGGCTCAATTTACTGCTAAAAAGAGGATTAGGGCAGAGATAAAGAGAATTTAACAGTTAATTAAGAACTTGGAGTAGAGGACAATTGACATCTAAAGCCCTAAAATTTGCTTCAATTCGCTGTAGGAAGTTCTACTAATTGGAATTGTAGCTCCATTAATTAACGTTGCTCGATAACTGTTTTTTTCAAACGACTCGATTTTAGTGAGCTTGTTAATGTTTAAAATGTACGACCTGTGAATTCGGACAAATGTAGATTTCGACAATGATTTTTCATAGTAGTTCATCGTTTTCTTCTTCAGGTAGTACTTTTCATCAGTATGCACTTTTACGTAATCGTCATAGGCTTCCAAGTATAAGATGTCTTCCGTCGGAATGATTTGAATGTTCCCACTTTCCTTCACCACGATACGTCTGTTATCACTCGGTTGTTGATTGATCAATTCGCCGATTGAATCCGTATTTCCAGACGAGTTGCTTTTTTTCCATTTTGAAATTGATTTATCAAAGCGCTCTTGGGTAAATGGCTTTAAAAGGTAATCGATTGCGGAGGCCTCAAACGCATTGATAGCATATTTATCAAAAGCCGTTGTAAAGATTACAGAAACATCTCGATCAACCAATTCTAGCATTTCAAAACCATTGATCTTTGGCATTTGGATGTCGAGAAAAAGAAGGTCGGGTTGGTGCTCTTCTATGGATTTAATTCCTTCAAACCCATTGTTGCATTCGGCTACAACTTCAATGTCGTCGTAATTGTTTAAATAGGCTTTAACAATTGATCTTGCTAAAGGTTCGTCATCAATGATTATCGCTTTTTTCATGCTTGAGGAATCTTAAGTGTTGCGCTGTATGTTTGATTTTCTTTGTTCACCGTCAATAAGTTCGATTGCTGGTACAAGATCATCATTTTCTTTTCTATTGATTGCAGTCCATATCCCGTTCCTTTTGCGCCCGAAGAAGATGTTTCATCAAACGGATTGGTGATTGTTACGACTAAATTGGCTTCAACGATTTCGGCGTTAACACCAATCAAAACCTCTTCAGTATGTCCGTATAATCCATACTTAATCGAGTTCTCAATCAAAGGTTGTAGAATTAATGAAGGCAGTTTTGCTTTCTGGGCTTGTTCTGAAATGGAATAAACTACTTTTAACCGAGACCCAAAGCGAACCTTTTCAATGTCGGTATACAATTGGATATGATGCAATTCATCGCTTAGTTCAACCAGATGGGAATTGTTCTTGCGCATCGAACCTCGCATAAATTCGGACAGCAAATGAATCATTTTTCTTGCTTCTTCTGGACTGCTTAAGGTCAAAGCGTTAATTGAATTCAGGCTGTTGAATAAAAAATGAGGCTTAAATTGCTGCTGCAAGCTGCTCAATTCTATTTGAAGTGATTCACGTTCTTTATCAATTGCGTTCTTTTTCAATTGCAACTCTTCTATTTTTTGCTCTTCAATCCAAAAAAACATAAGTGAAAAACAATAGATAAACACAGTGATAATTGCCTTGATTGGCGTCGCGTATTGCAAGTAATCAATGTATAGCTTGTTCGAAATGAACAGGGTAGAGCAGACGATGTAATTGATCAACAGTGTCAACGAAGCAAAGAGTAAAATCACGCTTATATTCGGGACGTTCAACACGTTTTTGGTGTGGTAATACTTTTGAATGAGGTTGATCAAGTAGACAAAAGCCAATGCGCTAAAAAATAAACTCGTCGTTTCGTAGGTGATTATCGAGGATGAAAAGTGGAGGTTTAATAACGCAAGTGCTTGAAATGCAATTAACGCCAAAATCAGGAGGATCATTTTGACCATCCTGATTGGTAACGTAAACTGATTTTTCTTTACAGACATTCGGTTAAACGTAGCTTATAATTTCAACTCCACCAAAAGCGCAATTGCCTTTCAGGATTAGAACCTTATTTGGATCACGACTCAGATCGCTAATTGGCGCTCTTTTATCTTCAACACTTCCGAACACGGCTGAGATCTCCGATTTAACTTCCCAGTTGGATGGAATAATAATTTTTAATCCGCCAAATGCCGTTGTTGAATTGATGACAACTGGTTGCTGAATGTCTGCTTGCGATAGATTGATTTCAGTTCCTCCAAATTTTGTATCGAAATCCGCACCCTTAAACGTTTTACTCACGATTGATTTTTTAACGCCTCCGAAGAGCGTGGTGGATTTTACAAAATCTTCTGATGATTGATCAATTGATTCATCGAAAATGTAGGTGTTCTTTTTGTTCAGTCCAAATAGATTAAGGGATCTACCGATTACAGAAAGTCCAATCAAAATAACAACAACGGGTAAAATGAAATTCGAATCAATAAAGTTCGGTCTAAATTCATTAATCAGAAAAACGGTTCCTACACCAACCATAATGAAGCCGGGCATGTGTCGAAAGTTGTGCTTATACAACGAAACAATACCAATAGCGATTAGAATTGTTTCCCAAGAAACCAGCCAATTGGGAATGTTAGCACCTGCCTTTTCTAAAAAATACAGAATACCAAATGAGACAATTAGTACACCTCCTAAAATCTTTGACTTCTGATGCCTTGCGTTGTTGTTTGTTTGAATTTCCATAATCTTAAATTGTTTCTGAGACCAAATCTAAGGCACTTGTTTGCGTTTAAAAAGAGCAAATAGGTGAATTGTAGCTATTATTCGGTGAATGGTAGAAATGAAGGTCACACTGCGCGCTGACTTATTGAATTACAATCTATACAAGGCATTCACTTTTTGTAAATCAACGAAAATGTCATAACTTAATACCTGATCCTTAGATCAAGTGAAATTCTGCAGAAAGGAAGTTGATAAAGAAATAACAACCATCTAACATAAAAAAGCCGCTTCAAATCCAATTGAAGCGGCTTTTAATTTATGTTTCTCTTTAGTTCACTGGAGATACTTCGATAGGCTCAGTGTTCAGCTCAGTATAAAATCTCAGCGTAAATAATTCTTAACTCCTAATTCATAATTAAAAATTATAGCGTTCCTCTTTTTGCTTGCTCTCTTTCAATTGATTCAAACAATGCTTTAAAGTTACCAGCACCAAAACCACGCGCTCCCATTCTTTGGATGACCTCAAAGAATAAAGTCGGACGATCCTCAAGGGGTTTCGTGAATATTTGTAAAAGGTATCCTTCCTCGTCCGCATCGATCATAATTCCCAATGCCTTCAATTTTTCAATATCCTCCTTCAATTCATGATTGTGATCCATTAAACGCTGCGGTACCGCCTTGTAATATGCATCAGGTGGAGTGCTCAAAAAATCAATGCCTCTGCTTCTCATGTCAGTAATCGTTGCAATGATATCATTCGTTGCAACCGCGATGTGTTGAACTCCAGGTCCTTCGTAGAAATCAAGATATTCCTCGATTTGAGATTTCTTTTTTCCTTTTGCAGGCTCGTTAATCGGGAATTTAATACGTCCATTTCCATTACTCATAACCTTACTCATCAGCGCCGAATAATCAGTATGGATTTCTTTGTCATCGAATGAAAGGAAGTTCTCAAACCCCATTACATCCTCGTACCATTTTACCCAAATGTCCATTTCATTCCAACCCACGTTACCTACCATGTGGTCGATGTATTTCAAACCAACAGGTGCCGGATTGTAATCCGATTCCCATTTTTCGAAACCAGGCAAGAAAGTTCCTTTGTAGTTTTTACGTTCAACAAACATGTGAACCGTTTCACCGTAGGTATAGATTCCAGCGCGTACAACTTCACCAAACTCATCTTTCTCAACCGTAGGTTCCATGTATGATTTTGCACCACGTTTCGTTGTTTCCTCATACGCACTTCGAGCATCTTCTACCCAAAGAGCAACAACCTTTACACCATCTCCGTGCTTCACGATATGATCGTTAATTGGTGACTTTGAGTTCAAAGGAGTCGTCAAAATCAATTTGATCTTATCTTGAGTAAGAACGTATGAAACGGAATCAGTAGATCCTGTTTCTAATCCACGGTAAGCATGAGATTGAAATCCAAATGCTGTTTTATAAAAGTGAGCTGCTTGTTTTGCGTTTCCTACGTAAAATTCAACATAATCAGTACCAAGTAAAGGCAAGAAGTCTTGTGCTCCTGCAAATATTTTTTCCAATCCGTAATCTACGTTCTCTATATCTTTTGCCATAATTGCTTGTTTATTAATGAAGCCAAGATTGATAATAATCTTCAACTTCCAATTCTAGTGCTTGTTTCGTTAATTTTAGCGGTTTAAAAGTGTCCACCATCACTGCTAACTCTTGCGTTTCTTTCTTGCCGATACTTCTTTCATAAGCTCCAGGATGAGGTCCATGAGGAATTCCACCCGGGTGCAATGTAATCTGCCCTCTTTCGATGTTGTTTCGGCTCATAAAGTCACCGTCTACGTAATACAACACTTCATCAGAATCAATATTACTGTGGTTGTAAGGCGACGGAATTGAGTCCGGATGATAATCGTATAAACGAGGCACAAATGAACAAATTACGAATGCGCTTGTTTCAAAAGTTTGATGAATTGGAGGAGGTAAATGAATTCTACCCGTGATAGGTTCAAAATCATGAATAGAGAATGCATATGGATAATTAAACCCATCCCATCCAACGACATCAAAAGGATGCGAAGCGTAGTTGTAAGAATATAAAATTCCTTCTTTTTTAGTTTTAATCAAGAAATCACCCATTTCAGCGTGCGTTTCCAATTCGTGGGGCGGTCTAAAATCACGCTCACAATATGGAGAGTGTTCTAGTAATTGACCAAACCAATTTCTGTAGCGTTTAGGTGTGAAGATCGGGTGAGCCGACTCAACGATAAACAATCGATTGTCTTCCGTATCAAATTCAATTTGGTAAATCATACCTCTTGGGATTACAAGATAGTCGCCATATTTGAAATCAATATTCCCCAATTGTGTTCTTAATTTTCCTGTTCCTTCATGGATAAAGATCACCTCGTCACAATCTGCATTTTTATAAAAGTAATCTCTTAAAGATTTTTTTGGAGCTGCCAATGAAATAGTGCAGTCACTATTGGTCAAAATTGGCACTCTGCTTTTAACGAAATCGTCTTGTGGCGCTACTTTGTACCCCATGAAACTTCGCATTTGAAGTTGTTTTTCTAGTGCGATTTCAGGGTTTAAATCCACTGATTCTACAAAGTTTTTGACAATTGTAGGTGGCTCTAAATGGTGCATGAGGCAGGACATTCCGTCAAATCCAATTGTTCCAAACAACTGTTCATGATGAAGTTCTCCGTTCTCCTTGCGGAACACAGTGTGTCTCTTTGGGGGAAAAGTCCCCAGTTTATGATAAAATGGCATGTTCTTTTTTTTAAATGAATTGCATTAAATAGTTCGTTGCATAACAATTAGTGCATTATCACTCTGGATTACGCTTTATTAAAAATTTTAAATGCAATTTTAATTCAGTCCACATACGGCTAAAGTTAGCTAATCCGACGAAATTACGTCCATTGAACAGTACAAAAAATGACAATTGTCATTAATTGAATTTAATTCCCTTTTTTTTGATTCGTATCTAGGATATATGTCAAATATTAATTCTATTTGCTCAACAATACATATTATGGATAGTAAGATTTTAGTAATTGGAGCAGGAGGTCAAATTGGGACGGAATTGGTTTTATCCCTTCGTAAATTGAAAGGTGATCAGAATGTGATTGCATCAGATTTGAGAGATGAGTGCCCCGAACCAATTAAGAACGGACCCTATGTAAAAATGGACCTTTTGGATCGAGAAGCAATTCGGTCTTATATTATATCAGAAGGTATTGATGAAGTTTATTTATTGGCAGCCTTATTAAGTGCAACTGCTGAGAAAAACCCTGATTTTGCTTGGAAATTAAACATGGAAGGACTTTTCACTATTTTGGATTTAGCAAAAGAAAAACACTTGAAAAAGATTTTTTGGCCGAGCTCAATTGCCGTGTTTGGACCAACAACTCCCAAAGTAAATACACCACAAAGAACGGTTATGGAACCTTCTACTGTATATGGCATCTCGAAGCAAGCTGGTGAAAGATGGTGCGAGTACTACCACAATAACTATGACGTAGATGTTAGAAGTATTCGCTATCCAGGACTTATATCATATACAAGTCTACCGGGCGGTGGAACCACTGATTATGCCGTTGATATTTTCTATCAGGCGCAATTGGGAAATAGTTACTCTTGCTTTTTAAGTGAAGACACTCCGTTACCAATGATGTTTATGGAGGACGCAATTCGAGCAACTATTGAATTAATGGAATCCGATGCGGATAAAATCAAAATTCGATCGGCTTATAACCTCGCTGGAATTAGTTTTACACCAGCAAAGATTGCTGCAGAGATTCAAAAGACCAAACCTGACTTCCAAATCACTTATTCACCTGATTTTAGACAGAAAATTGCAGACTCATGGCCAGGTTCAATTGATGATTCTGAAGCCAAGGCTGATTGGGGGTGGAAAGAGAAATATGATTTGCAGAGAATGGTTGATGTCATGCTGCAAAACGTTGATACATCCTTACTTTCGGAGGGGTAGGTGCTGCTTTTCAGCATGTTATAATTATAAATAAATGTGATTTTTTGTCGAAGAAAAATGGCAGTTGGCCGAATAATTAGATGATTGCTTTGAAGGAGGGCACTGTATTTGTATATTCGTCAGGAACTGTTAATACTCCCACATAACTAAAAATTACTACAAGATGACTAAAAGAGCGGCACTATTGTTTGTTTTTGTTGGCATTTTCACAATGCCTCTACTGGCAGGTGATGATCAAGGGGGAGATCTGAATAAAATTGGCCCTGATGGGAAGAAGCAAGGTAACTGGGTTTACCTTGGGAAAGATAGACCAGAAGCGGGGTATCCTGCAGAAGGGAAAATCGAAGAAGGACCATACAAAGACGATAGAAAAGAAGGAACTTGGATTCGTTATTACAATGACGGAGTAACGCCGAAGCTAAAAGGTGAATACCACAACAACCGTCCAAGCGGAGCTTACGAGAAAACATATGCAGATGGAACTATAAGAGAAATAGGGACATTTAGCCATAATAAATATGATGGAAATCTTAAAAGGTACTATGAAAATGGTGTTCTTGAACAAGAGTTAAGTTACAATACTGATGGGCAAGAAGAAGGTGTTCAGAAGTATTACCATCCAAATGGACAAGAAGAATTTGTTTACAACTCAATAGGCGGGAGTCCAACTGGAACTGCAACGAGGTACTGGCCTAACGGTGATATCAAAGAAGTGATAACATACGGAGAAGACGGAAAAGTTGTAGATAAAGTTCAAACTGAAATGGTCAGCCCAGATATTATTATTGTTGATCCAGGGTTTACTAGAGAGCCAGCACCATCTGTAGGAGCGGCAAGAACAAAAGGAGAAGCATTTAAACAAAACGGATACAATAAAGTGTACAACGAGAACGATGAAATCTGGCAAGATGGAGAGTTCAGAAGTGGATCACTTTGGAATGGTAAAGTATATGACTATGATTCTGACGGAATTCTTCTGAAAGTAAGAGTCTTCAAAAACGGATATTACCACTCAGACGGACAGCTATAATCAAACTAATATAGAAAATGTGCCCCTTTCTCGGTTATTCGAGAAAGGGGCTTTTTTTATGTACTCCACATCTTTCATTATATTTACAATCTAATTAAACCTCCTCCAAATGGCTAAAACGAATGGTGTATTAAATAGTACACCTCCTGATTTTACTCAATCACCTCGAATAGATAAAGTAGGGGTAGAAGAAAGAGTTTCTCGCTTTCAAAAACGAAGCATAAAAAACGAAATGAAAATGCAAGGCTTGAAAATGGCCTTGAGCATGATCGATCTTACGACTTTGGAAGGAAAAGACACGCCTGGGAAAATTAAACAGATGTGCTATAAAGCAGCGCATTTGCATGATATTCATCCAGGTCTCCCAACTGTTGCAGCGGTATGTGTGTACCCAACAATGGTAGCTCTAGCTAAAAAAGAAGTTGAAGGAACGGGGATTAATGTTGCTTCTGTATCAACTGCCTTCCCTAGTGGACAGGCTCCTTTAGAAGTTAAATTGGCTGATACTAAATTCGCGGTCGACTCTGGAGCGGATGAGATTGATATGGTTATTTCTAGAGGGAAATACCTTTCGGGCGATTACAACTTTGTTTTCGATGAAATTGCCGCAATTAAAGAAGCGTGTGGCAAAGCGAGATTGAAAGTTATTCTTGAAACAGGTGAGTTAGTTACCTTGGATAATGTAAGAAGAGCCAGTGATATAGCAATGTATGCTGGTGCTGATTTCATTAAAACATCTACTGGTAAAATTCAACCTGCAGCGACAATGCAAGTGACTTATACAATGTTAGAAGCGATTCGTGACTTCAAGCTTAAGACTGGAATTCAAGTAGGAATGAAACCTGCAGGTGGAATTTCAAATTCAAAATTGGCGTTGCATAACTTAGTTATGGTTAAAGAAGTGCTGGGCGGAGAATGGTTGACCAATGAATGGTTTAGATTCGGTGCAAGCAGTTTGGCAAATGACGTTTTGATGCAAATAATGAAAGCAGAAACAGGTGCATATCAATCATCAGATTATTTTTCAATCGATTAATTATGAAAGAACAGAAAAACAAAAAGGCCGTTGAATGGGATTATGCTCCCGCGCCTGAAAGTACTGGTCACATTAATTTAAAAGATCGATATGATCTTTTCATTGGTGGAAAATGGGTAAAGCCCAATTCAGGAAAATATTTTGATACGATAAACCCTGCGAATAAGAAGAAATTAGCGGAAGTTGCGCACGCAGATGAAAAGGATGTTGACAAGGCGGTAAAAGCAGCTCGAAAAGCGTACGATACGGTTTGGTCTAAAATTTCAGCAGCAGAACGCGCAAAGTATATTTATCGTATTGCTCGATTAATGCAAGAACGTGCAAGAGAATTCGCTGTAATTGAATCTCTTGATGCAGGTAAGGTTATTCGTGAATCTAGAGATGTCGATGTTCCTTTGGCTTGCAATCACTTTTTCTATTATGCCGGATGGGCTGATAAATTGGAGTATGCATTTCCAAACAGAAAAGTTGAATCTTTGGGCGTTGCAGGACAGATTATCCCTTGGAATTTTCCATTGTTAATGGCTGCTTGGAAGATAGCACCAGCGCTTGCGGCAGGGAATACAGTTGTTCTAAAACCAGCCGAAACGACGCCTTTAACTGCGTTGAAATTGGCAGAACTTATTAAGGATTCAGGCTTGCCAGATGGTGTGGTAAATATAATTACTGGGCACGGGGATACTGGAGCGGCTATCGTAAATCATAAGGATGTAGATAAAATTGCCTTTACAGGTTCTACTGCAGTAGGTAAGATGATTCAAAAATCGATTGCGGGTACAAATAAAAAAGCAACGCTCGAATTGGGTGGTAAATCTGCGAATATTATTCTGGATGATGCGCCACTTGATCAAGCTGTAGAAGGAATTGTGAATGGTATATTCTTCAATCAAGGTCATGTTTGTTGTGCAGGTTCAAGGTTGTATGTTCAAGAGTCTGTTGCCGATAAAGTAATTGAGAAGTTAAAACATAGAATGAAATCTCTGGTCATCGGTGATCCATTGGATAAGAACACTGATGTTGGAGCGATTAATTCAAAGGAACAATTGTCTGTCATTGATAATTACATCAAGATTGGTCAAGAAGAAGGTGCAACGATGTATCAAAGCGATTGTGAATTACCAAAAGGGGGATATTACTGTAAACCCACCTTGTTTATTGATGTTGCACAGTCGAGCAGATTGGTTCAAGAAGAAATTTTCGGCCCTGTTTTAACGGTTCAAACATTTAGAACGGTTGATGAAGTAATTCAAAAGGCAAACAACACACCTTATGGACTTGCTGCCGGTGTTTGGTCAGATAAAGGTTCAAGAATATTCAATGTAACATCAAAGCTTAGAGCGGGTGTTATTTGGGCAAATACATATAACAAATTTGATCCAACGTCCCCTTTTGGAGGATATAAAGAAAGTGGTTTTGGAAGAGAAGGTGGATTACACGGGTTAGAAGATTACGTTAAATTAAACTAAGATGGATAGATTGAAAGTTTTAAAAACATATAAGATTTACATCGGAGGGAAGTTTCCTCGTACTGAGTCGGGAAGGTTTTACACTCCAAAGAATCCCAAGGGTGAATTGATAGGTAATATCTGTCTTTCATCTAGAAAGGATGTTAGGAATGCTGTTGTAGCAGCAAGAAAGGCGTTTGGAGGTTGGTCTGAGAGAGCAGCATTTAATCGTGGACAGATTTTATATCGAATTGCAGAAATGCTAGAAGGTCGAAAGTCTCAATTTATTGAAGAGATCGTTTTTCAAGGCGCTACGAAAGCCAAGGCGCAAGCTGAAGTTGAACTGGCCATTGATCGATTGATTTATTATTCAGGATGGTGCGATAAGTACAATCAAATTCAAGGATCTGTAAATCCTGTAGCTTCTTCGCATTTTAACTTTTCAGTTAGTGAGCCAATTGGAGTTGTTGGAATCTTAGCTGATGAATCTACTTCATTGATTGGTCTTGTGTCTTCTATAGCACCAGTAATTGCAAGTGGTAATACATGCGTCGTTTTGGCTTCTGAAAGTCTGCCTTTATCGTCTGTTACGTTTTCAGAGGTATTGAATTCTTCAGATCTTCCAGGAGGTGTGATTAATATCCTAACGGGTAATCATGCTGAAATGACCAAGCCAATGGCTTCTCATATGGATGTAAATGCGATTGTATATTCTGGTAGCGATGCTGAATTGATCATGTCGTTAAGAGAAACGTCAGTTCTTAATTTAAAGCGAATTCGATCGTATTCAAATGATTGGATGAAAGCTGATAGTCAAGGAATGCATTTCATTTCTGATTGCACAGAGATTAAAACGACTTGGCACCCCATTGAAAATATTGGAGGAGCGACTTCGTCTTATTAATACTACTTCACATAAAAAATCCCTCTTAGCATAGCCAAGGGGGATTTTTAATTCAATCTAATTTGGATTCTTATTCCAAGGTAAATACGATTGGTAAGTTACAGCGAGTTCGAACTCGTTTACCTGCTACTTCTCCAGGTGTCCACTTTGGCATTTTTTTCGTCACGCGCTTTGCTTCACGATCCAATTCTCTAGTTGCATTTTTGACTACTTTCACACCTGTGATTGAACCATCGGCTTCAACAACGAAGGAAAGGTAAACACGTCCTTGATCCTCCAGAATTATTGACGCTTCTGGATACTCTACATTTGCAAAAATCCATTTTTGAAGTTCAGCTGTTCCGCCTGGGAACATCGCCTCAACATCTGGGAAGTCAATAGGTTCAGGTATAAGAACTGTTGTGGTTGTTTTTACTTTTGGTCGTTTTGGAGGTAGAAGTTTAATTACGGTCTTTGGTGGATCCGTTTTTGGCGGAACGATAATGATTTTCTTCGTTATCGGAGGTGTAACTTCCGGCTCAACTGTAGCTTCAGGTTCTACAACTGGCGCTACTTCTAGAACATACTGTATATCAGTCGAGTTTGCTTCTGATACAGCCAGAAGGTCTGCTTCCAAGCTTGTTTTGTAGGTAAATGATGCTAAAACCAGACCGCCCACGAAAAGGAAGGCCATAAGTGCAATCGGGAACCGTAGATTTTCATTGTTAGCATTACTGCTTTTTTTAATTTCCATAACATTCGTAATATTAGTTGTTCACTTGAACAATACGAATGATGCAAACAATGTACCAAAATGAAAAAGCCCCATCTGGACTGGTCCAAATGGGGCTTTCAAAATTGTAATTTTCTTTATTGGAGGGTAAATACAATAGGCAAACGACAACGCGTTCTAACCTTTTTACCAGCAGCTTCACCAGGACTCCATTTTGGCATCATACGAACAACTCGTTTTGCCTCTCTATCTAATTCTCTTGTAACTCCTCTTTCAACCACAATGTTTGTGATTTTTCCATTCGGTTCAACTACGAAAGAAAGGAATACTCTTCCTTGGTCTTCCATTTCAATTGAAGTTTCAGGATATTGTACGTTTGCACTAATCCATCTCTGTAATTCCGCGGCTCCACCTGGGAAACCTGCCTCAGTATCCGGGAAATCAATAATTTCAGCTTCCGTAACTGGAGCTGTAACTACTGCGACTGGAGCTGGTGGTGGCGGTGTTACGGCCGCAACGATTTCGTCAGGCTTGTTTTCTTCCACTACACTCGTCTCAGTTGGAGGAGGAGTAGCCTCTACCTCTGGCGGCTCTTCTTGTTCTGGAGTTTCTTGCTCTTCCTCAATTACAAGGATATCATTCTTTACAGCACTTTCTGCATTGTCACTTAGTTGATCTTCGACAGTTCCAATTTTAAATGTGAAAGAAGCCAAAACAATACCAGATACAAACAAAAGTCCCATAAGCATAATAGGAACTCTCAAGTTCTCATTATTTGCTGCGCTATTTTTCTTTAATTCCATACTTTACTCAATTGTATACGTAAATATATTAATTATTGTTTACAAACCCTGTACCATTTAATCAATAACATTGCTGATACAGTAACTTAAATGTTAATATTCCTAAAGCAGCTCCAACAATATCGAAGAGTAAGTTCCATAAACTAAACATGGAATTGATCCCCACGAGGTATACGACTAACTCTGTGATTAACGCTAAAATAAACGCAACTCCAAAGACTAACTTTATCGCTTTACTTCGAATCGATCCGTGTTTTAATTGTTTCTTGAAAGCTCCAATCCAGATGTGCACAAATCCTAAAAACATTATTCCATGCAATATCGATCTGGACGGAATGGTTCCAAAATAAGTGTGTGGTGGATTGCTCTGCGGTGCTAAGAATAGCAACCCCATTACAAAAATCCACAGAATGCCTGGGATGAAATGTCGAAAACTCAATTTTAGAGTATTCCTATTTTAGCCTAAAAGCTCAGCGTACTGTTCTGGGCTAAGAAGAGCATCAACTTGAGAAGAATCGGACATTGTTATTTTAACCATCCAACCGTCACCGTAAGGATCAGAGTTAACCGTTTCTGGTGAACCTTCTAAATCTTCATTAAAGCTTGTGATTTCTCCTGATACAGGCATAAACAAATCTGAAACTGTTTTAACTGCTTCAATTGATCCAAAAACCTCTTCATGTGCAAGAGTTTCTCCTTCTGTTTCAATTTCAACGTAAACTATGTCTCCTAATTCGCTTTGTGCAAACTCTGTAATACCAACTGTGGCAACGTCACCATCGATACGAACCCATTCGTGGTCCTTCGTGTACTTAAGTTCTTGTGGAATATTCATTTCAATAGATTTTGAGTCGCAAATGTATAATTATTCTTAAACTCAAGATAGTTGCAAGGCATTAAGTTCTGAACAAATCTTATCATCTTTTTAACTAATTTTGATCAATATGATAAATCAGGACCATCTTAAGGAGCTTCGAACAAGAATTGACGCGATTGGCGAATATCTCAAAATCAATGACAAACGCCTTCAATTGCAAGAAGACGAGTTGAAAACGCAAGATCCTGAATTTTGGAACGATCCAAAGAAAGCTGAGATTAAAATGAAATCCATCCGTGGATTAAAATTTTGGATCAACGCATTCGACGCTTTAATATCTGATCATGGAGATATCGAAGTGATATTGGAATTTGTGAAGGAAGGTGAGGGGAGCGAAGAGGAACTGGACGAGTTGTATAATAAAACGCGCACGGATGTTGAGGAATTGGAGTTGAAGAACATGCTTTCCGGTGAAGAGGATATTTTGAGTGCCGTGCTTCAAATTACTGCAGGAGCCGGTGGAACTGAAAGTTGTGATTGGGCGTCAATGTTGATGCGTATGTATACAATGTGGGCTCAGAAGAATGGATACAAGTTGAAAGAACTGAACCATCAAGATGGCGACGTTGCAGGAATTAAAACCGTGACTTTGGAGATAACAGGAGATTTTGCCTTCGGTTATTTGAAAGGAGAGAATGGAGTTCATCGTTTGGTGAGAATATCTCCGTTTGACTCGAATGCCAAGCGGCACACATCTTTCGCTTCAGTTTACGTGTATCCTTTAGTAGATGAATCGATCGAAATTCATGTTAATCCAGCTGATCTTTCTTGGGAAACCTTTAGGTCAGGAGGTGCGGGTGGTCAAAATGTAAATAAGGTTGAAACGGCGGTTAGATTGCGTCACGCGCCAACTGGGATTATAATTGAAAATTCAGAAGGGCGATCTCAACTAGGAAATAAAGAAAAGGCGATGCAATTGCTTAAATCTCAGTTGTATGAATTGGAATACCGCGCTCGAATGGAAGCACGGGAAGAAATTGAGGCGAGTAAGAAGAAAATTGAGTGGGGATCTCAAATAAGGAATTATGTCATGCAGCCGTATAAATTGGTGAAGGATGTAAGAACAGGTCATGAGACTGGAAACGTCGATGCGGTTATGAATGGCGATCTCAACGGTTTCCTCAAAGCCTTCTTAATGACTTATGGCAATTGATTTTATGCCAAAATATTGAATTTAAAAAGCATTACTAGAAGTTATGTCCGATTATAAAGTGTATCACAACCCGCGTTGTTCGAAAAGCAGAATGGCGCTTGCGTACTTAGAAGCAGATAATAAGGAGTATCAAGTAATTGAATATTTAAAGGAAAGCCCGACTAAAGCGGACTTGGAGAATATTCTGATTAAGCTTGGGATTCCTGCAGAAGAACTTATTCGCAAAGGAGAACCGGACTTTAAGGAACATTTTAAAGGGAAATTATTAAGCGAAAATGAATGGATTGACGCCATGCACAAATATCCGAAACTAATTGAAAGACCGATAGTTATGTTAGGTTCTAAGGCTGTTGTAGCAAGGCCAACTGAGAAAATTGATGAATTATATTGATTATGTTAACATATAATTCACGTTGTTGTTGGTTAGGTCTTATTAAAACAAGTATATTTGCACCCGCGCAAACATTTTATTACGCATTTTAATGAAGGTAAATTCAATATATCTAGAGTCAGACTCTACTTTTTCAAATTACATCACTGATTGGGCAAATACGGCCGGAGTGACTGTTGTTGACTATGATCATAAAGCAGAGGATTTACCTGAAGGATTGTTATTAATCAATGCGAATCAAGATATTGATAAAGATCACGTAGAGATTTATACCTTATTTGATAAAAAACACATTCCAACACAAAAAATAGATGTTAATGGTACACTTCAAGTGGCTGTTTCCAATTTAGAAATGTGGTTGAATAATTTCAAATGCAAGCATATTTTAATTCTTGGATCTGAATCTCTTATTAAGAACGATAACTTAGATCGCTTCTTCAATAGAATTTCTAAGAAATAATTACTTCATCGGCATTTTTGAGTCGTTTGAATCTTCAAACTCCTTATCTACAGCTTCCCAAAGTTCAATTCTGTTGCCCTCAGGGTCTTCAATGTGTAAGAACTTTCCATAACTGTAACTTTCGATTTCATCTACAAGCTTCACTTTCGCCTCGATTAATTGGCTTTTGAATGCTTCCATGTTATCAACGCGCAAGTTTAACATTGCTTGCTGAGTCGACGCACCGAAATAATCAGTTGAATCTTCAAAAGTCCCAAGTTGTAAATACCCTTTTTTGGCGTGCGTGTCGCCGTTGAATTCGAACAAAACGCCGTAATCATTGGTGGTCATGCCTAAAACTGATGAATACCATTCACGCATTTTGGTTGGATCCTTAAATTTTATAAATATCCCGCCAATTCCAATCACCTGTGCCATAATGTATTTTTTTTACTAAAATACACTTTTTAAATAGGATTTTAAGCCTCGACTAAATCATTAATTTGAACCTCATTCCGATAGATATCTTCTAAAGTTTCTCGTCTTCTGATTAAATGAGCCTTCCCTTTATGCCAAAGGATCTCAGCTGGCCGGAGGCGTGAATTGTATTGATTACTCATACTAAAACCATAGGCTCCAGCATTCGAAATCGAAAGGATGTCTCCTTCTCGGACTTCATTCAACAATCGATCAAAACCGAAGGTGTCGCTCTCGCAAATATTCCCAACAACTGAATACAGTTTTTTCTCCCCGTTGGCGTTTGATATATTATCTATTTGATGGTATGCGTTGTAGAACATCGGTCTAAGTAAGTGATTTTGACCACTGTTTACTCCTGCAAAAACAGTAGAGGTAGTCTGTTTCACCACATTCGTTTCAACTAGAAATTTGCCGCAATCACTAACGATATATTTTCCAGGTTCAAACCACAATTCCAATTCTCTTCCATAGCCTTTGCAAAATTCCTTGAAGGAATCCACGATTTTGCTTCCAATTTTATCGACATCTGTAAACATGTCACCTTCTTTGTATCCAACCTTGAATCCGCTTCCGAAATCCATGAATTGAAGGTCAGGAAAGTATTCTGCCGCTTGATACAAGAGGTCTGCACCTCGAAGAAAAACATCAGCATCAATGATATCACTCCCCGTATGCATGTGAAGTCCCATGATATTCATTTCGTAATTTTCTGCGATTCGAACCACGTGGCGCAATTGATGAATGGATATTCCGAATTTGGAATCAATGTGACCCACTGAAATATTTGAATTTCCGCCGGCCATAATATGCGGGTTGATCCTTACGCAAACTCCTACAGTGCCTCCATAATGATTGCCAAACTTCTCCAACATACTAAGGTTATCGAGGTTGATGTGAACACCTAATTCAACGGCCGCTTGAATTTCGGAAAATGAAACGCAATTAGGAGTGTACATTATTTTGTCTGGAGAATATCCAGCGCGCAAACCCAATTGAACCTCTTCAATAGAGACGGCATCGAGACCAGTACCTTGTTGTTTAAGGAGACGAAGAATATTCACGTTACTCAACGCTTTTATAGCATAGTGTAGCTTAACATCTAGCGGTTTAAAAGCATTGTGCAAGTTTTGGTATTGTTTTATCATTACATTTGAATCGTACACATACGTTGGCGTTCCAAATTCTTCTGTTACCTGAATTAATTCTTCGTTTGTCATCCTTTTTTAAATTGATCCGCAAAACTACGAAACAATTTTAAAATAACAATGTGTTATAAATAATATAAAACGTTAAATAATTAACTTTATTTAGATTGATCGGATTCTTGACTAAATTGTACAGGTCAAAAACATGAACAAAACATTATGAAAAAATTACTTTTACTAATTGTGCTATTGCCATTAATCTCTTTATCTCAAAGCTTTAATGAACAAGAGATTAAGTCTAATATTGATGAGGTAAAATTATATTTGACAGCTGGCGAAATTAAACATCAGCAGAAAATTAAATTAACGAAAGGCCGAAACAAGTTGATTTTTTCAGGAATATCGGCGTATGCAGATCCACAATCGATTCAATATCTTTCCGACGGAGCGTATAGTATTGTATCCGTTTCTACTGAAATGGACTTTTTGGCTGCGGAATCTTTCAATCCTAGAATCTCAGTTTTAAAAGACTCGATGGAATTTATGAAAGATGCATATCAAGAAAATTTAGACATCATCGATTCATACGCTGCGGAAAAGGAGGTGATGCGCGTAAACAGAGATTTGGGAGGTAAAAGCGCCAACCTATCAGTAACTCAGATTCGAGAAGCTGCTGATTATTATAGGAAACGTACGCTTGAGATTAACAGGACAATGAGTAAGCTCAATAAAGAGCAACGAGAATACAACACGAGTATTGAGAACACGAAGTTTCAATTGGTTGAACTGAATTATTTCGAAAATCAAAGAAGTAATCAAGTCATTGTTTTGTTAGATGTTGAGCAAAGTATGACCGCTTCGACGTCATTGACGTATTTGGTTTCGGATTGCGGATGGGTTGCGACCTATGACCTTTCGGCAAAGGATTTAAAACAGCAAATTAATTTAAAGTACAAGGCGCAGGTGTATAACAATACCGGAAACAACTGGGAAGGAATCAAGTTGATTTTATCTACTGCGGATGCTCACCTGTCTGCGACTGCTCCAAATTTGGAACCGTGGTATTTGACTAATTTCAAGAGGCAAAAGGCAAAGAAGAAAGCGGGCAGTTATTATATTGAAGATAAAAAGACGGAAGGAAGGCGTCAGGAAATGATTTCTAACGTTAACTCAGCCAACCAACGAGTGTATGATAACTATTACAACATGGACGCTACAGGAGTTTATGAGTCGGGAATTGCAAGTAATAGCTTCAAGTTACAAGAGCGTCAAGATGTGGGAAATAAAACGGCAGAGATCGAAATGATTGAGATTTCAGAATTGTCAACTGAGTTTGAGATTGCAGAATCATTCTCTTGTCCTTCAGATGCTAAACCGTATATCGTAAATGTAAAAGAATTGAACTTGGACGCGACCTTCTCGCACATAACTGTACCGAAGTTGAATAGTTCCGCTTACTTAATGGCACACATTGTTGGATGGCAGGACCTTGAATTAATGCCCGGTAAATCGAACGTTTATTTTGGAGGAAAATACGTCGGTGTTTCTGAGATCAGTACGCGTAATATTTCTGACACACTTAGTTTGTCGTTTGGGCGAGATGATAAAGTTCTCGTAATGAGAAAGCTTAAAAAGGAATTCAGCGTTAAAAGAGAGGTTGGGAACATGCGTAAAGACTCATATATGTATGAAGTGGTTGTTAGAAACAATAGAGATGTTCCAATAAAGATTGAAATTTTTGATCAAGTTCCTATTTCAAACAGTAATGACATATCCGTTACGGCAGATGAATTGTCAGGATCGGAAAAAGATGTGGAGACAGGAGAGGTTGTTTGGGAAATGAGTTTATCGCCCTCAGGAGTTCAAAGTAAACAGCTGGGGTACACTGTGAAATATCCAAAAGCCATGAACGTTTCCGTTTCGAGATATAGATCGAGAGAAAGGTATAAATTCTAAAAATTGTATTACAAGAATGATGTGTTGAAAAATAGCATCATTCTTGTACAATTTTCTTTTTAAATTTGCGTTCAACGATTGAAATGAAAATGTCAAGAAAATTTATTGCACTTATTCTGTTCTTATTTGTAGGACAATCTGCTTTATACGCGCAGTATAGAACAAATGCATCTAGATCCGAAATTGGGTTTATGGTTGGAGGATCTTATTACATAGGTGATCTCAATCCATTCATGCCGTATAGAAATACGAATTTGGCTGGAGGTCTTGTGTACCGCTATAATATTCATTCTCGATTGAGTTTCAGAGCGAACTTTACCTACGGTAAACTGGAAGGGTACGATTCGGATTCGAAAGAGGCTCTTTTGGTGGATAGAAACTTAAGTTTTCACACGGATATATTTGAATTGGGTGCTGGAATAGAATTTAACTATTTCCCATTTCAACTAGGACATGATCGATACAAAGGAACGGCTTACGTCTTAACGGAAATTGCGTTGTTTCGAATGAATCCAAAAACGATTGCCGATGATGGAGGTGAAATTGATTTACAACCGCTTGGTACAGAAGGTCAAGGTTCTGGATTGAACTCAAAATCGTACGGATTGACGCAATTGGTTATTCCGATTGGTCTTGGAGCGAAAGTTTCATTGGGTGAAAAGGCATCGATAAATTTTGAAATAGGTCTCAGAAAAACATTTACGGATTATATTGATGATGTTGGATCAGGCTCTTATGTTGACCCTGCGCTTTTGGCCGCTGAAAACGGACCATTAGCAGCGGAACTTTCGAACCGTTCATTGTCGGGCTCTCGTTTTGGTCGCCGTGGAAATGCTTCTACGAATGATTGGTATGTCTTCTCAGGAGTTATGTTTACGTTCAGAATGGGGACACCTAAGAAGTGTTATGGATTTGGTGGTAAGAGCCAATAATTTTCATTTCTGATTCACAAAAAAAAATACTCCTTGTTTTTACAAGAAGCCTTCACATAGTGCAATTCTCACGAAATACATGAATCCAAAGCAAGTTTTAAAAGAACTCGGATTGAAGCTGCCTAAAGCATCAACTCCAGGAGGAAGCTATGTATCCGTAAACATTAGAGGGAATGTAGCTTATATCGCAATTCAATTCCCTATTCTAAATGAAGAGTTTCAATATCAAGGTCGGCTCGGACAAGAAGTTTCAACCGAACAGGGATATAAAGCAATGGAGTTATGTGCTTTAAATGTTCTAGCTCAAGTAGATGAGAAAATTGGGTTTGATAGAATTATTGGCTTAAACCATTTTGACGCCTACTTTCAATCCGCAGGAGATTGGGACGAGTCGCCAACAGTAGTAAATGGAGCTTCAGATTTGTTTGTGAAAGTTTTAGGG
>JAWUWJ010000054.1:0-13005 GCA_034111925.1 Crocinitomicaceae bacterium | reverse complement strand
TATTCGAACCGAGGAACGAGTGGAATTGACGGAAGTACAAGTACAGCTTGTGGAGCCGCATTCATCAAAAACAATAAATTAAATATTCTCATTTCAGGCGATGTTTCGTTTTTCTATGACAGCAACGCATTGTGGAGCAATCATCTTGGTGGGAATTTGAGAATTGTAGTCATAAACAATGCTGGAGGTGGAATTTTTAGAATTATTGATGGGCCTTCGAAAGTGGATCAATTGGAAGAATTTTTCGAAACAAAACAGAACTTCTCAGCGGAGAAAATTTGTGAAGCCTTTAATGTAGACTACAGCAAAGCGAGCAATCTTTCTGAATTGGAACAACTCATGCCTGAATTTATGGTAGAGACTGAGTCCAATCGACCAATGTTACTTGAAGTTTTTACGCCGAACACAGACAATGATGTTGAATTGAAGCGATTCTTCAAACACTTTAAATCAAAAAAATAACGAATGGACTTCTTTTATCTTTTATTCACTTGGGACGGTTTTATGTACTTCATTCTCTTGGCTATGCTGGAGATTGTTTTGGGAATAGACAACATCATTTTTGTTTCTATCGTAACCGATAAATTACCAAAAGCATCACAAAGAAAAGCGAGGAATTTAGGGCTTTCATTGGCACTTATCGTTCGGTTGGTTCTACTCGCAGGAGTTGCTTGGCTCATGGAATTGGATTCGGCGCTGTTTCCAAATTCGAAATTTGAAATCATGAGAGAGTTCTCATGGCAAAGCATCGTTCTTTTGGCTGGTGGTTTGTTCTTGATTTATAAAAGTACGATCGAGATGCATAGCTCTATGACAGGCGATGAAGAGCACGGTGGAAAAGAACCGAAATCCTTTAGAGCGGTTATTGTTCAAATTATAATTATTGATCTCGTGTTTAGTTTCGATTCAATTATCACAGCTGTTGGTATGACAAATGGATTAGGAGACGATCAACACAGCCCTATTGTGATCATTTATGCAGCGATAATTATTTCCATGATTATCATGATGACATTTGCAAAACAGATTAGCGACTTCATTAACAATCGTCCAACGATCAAGATGATTTCACTTGCCTTCTTAGTGACGATTGGTGTTGTGTTAGTGGCTGAGGCATTTGGACAAGAAATCCCTAAAGGCTATATCTACTTCGCCATGGTTTATGCACTTGTTGTTGAGTTTATCAATATTAGGATGCGTAACAACTTGAAGAAAAAGGACGGCAATGACAAGTGAAGAAGCTCGGATTTATTTTGCGGCTACAGAAGAGGATGAACTCGAAAATGAGTTCTTAACCGAGCTGTTTAAGCACAAGAATTTCTTTATCAGTACATCGCCAATTCCAAAAGTTTTCCTTTCAAGGTTAAAGAAATTGGGTAAAATTCAGGAGGCGCATAAAGCGCTAGGTGGAGTTGAGGAAAAATCTTCTTTCGAAGAGCTGAAGTCGAATTATAACGACAAATCTCTTGGAGAAATATTTCGCGAATACAGTTCAATTCGGAATGTATTCAAGCAGAAAATAATGGCATCAAATACGATCAATGACATTAAAAGTATTGTCTTGAATTTACTTGAAGAGACGCGACTGTATGCAAATGCATGGAGTTATGATTACGAAAGTTTGGACGGGGTTTTGGTTTCAAATGAAATGGATCAAATGAATGTTTTGAATCAAATTAAGAAGCTTGAAGCGGTTGAACCAATTACAATTGAAGCCATTCAAAAATTAGATTCTGAAAATGTTCTTGTTCGAGAAAGTAAACGATTATCTTTGTGGCTAAAATTAGATCAAAATGTCTGATCCCTATTTAAATTTGAAAAAGCAATTGGACTTGTTAGAATGGCCCAATGTTTATTTGTTCAAATTTATCATTCCAAATAATCCAGAAGCAATAGCTAAGACTAGTGCACTTTTTGACGATGCTGTAGATTTAAAATTACAGCCATCAAAAACGGGAAAGTACGTTAGTGTAGGTGCAAAGGAAATGATGTTGGATGTCGATTCGATAATTGAGAAGTATAACAAATCGTCTTCCATAGAAGGCTTAATGGCGCTATAATATGTTATTAGTAGGATATTCTTTGATGGATGTAGTGATCGGCATTTTGTATGTTACACTTGTCGGTACGGTTGTGTTTATTTTGTATAAACAACTTTTAAAAAGGTTGAGTAGAGGAGCGGTCATTCAATCTGACTTTTGCGTGCTCTATCCGCTTGAGCAAGATCCAGCGAAAGGTGAGCTAGAATTTTATTTCACAACCGAAGCTCCTAGAGATGTCAAGTTGACAATTCTTGATGATAATTTAAATGACATTGCGACTGTTATAGAAAAAATGGCAACAAAGGGAGGTAATATTGTAAGGTTTGATTCAACAACCCTGTCAAATGGAGAGTATTACTTCTGTTTGAAGACAGAGAATCAAAAAACGATGAAAAAAATGCGTGTTTTGAATGTTTAGCATGACAAGATGACGTAAAAAAATTATTGGCAAAATAATTGACTTCAAGAAGTAGAAAAGGTAGTTTTATACCGCAAGGTGAATTAATAAACAAAAACACAAGAGATATGGCATTAGAAATAACAGATGCGAACTTTGAGGAAATAGTAATGAATGCAGACAAACCAGTAGTTGTTGACTTTTGGGCTGAATGGTGCGGACCGTGTAGAATGATTGGACCGATCATCGAAAAGATGGCTGGAGATTACGATGGAAAAGCAATCATCGGGAAGGTGAATGTTGATGAAAACCCTGGTATTTCTTCAAAATTTGGAGTTCGAAATATTCCAACGGTATTGTTTATCAAAGGAGGAGAAGTTGCTGACAAATCAGTTGGTGCAGTTCCAGAAAAGCAATTAAAAGAGAAATTAGACGCTCTTGTTTAATAGAGTGATATAAATACTGAAAGCCGTCTTGATTCATTCGAGACGGCTTTTTTTATGCCATCAAATCATAAAATACCACGATTAATTCATAATAAATAATTAATAATTCAGAATTAATGAAGGAGTGATTATCTTCGCACAAAATTCAACTTATGGAGACGTTTGTACGGAGACTGAAATTTTATGGAATCGGATTTGGATTGGGCCTTGTGTTCGTTATTTTCTTTTTCCAAAATAGAGGTTGTTCATGGACGCCTTCCAATAGAGTTAAAAACGCTGTATTAGATAGGTTGATCGTTGTTTCGGACAGTACAGCAGCACAGTTGAAGGAGAAAGGGATTTCTTATAAAGACGTTATTCTAGCGCTAAATGATGGAGATGTTGATTTTGGTAAAAGCAACAAGTCCAAAAATGGAAAGGCCTACCTCATCGAAAGGGAAGATCAAAGTTTCGTTTTTACATTGCCCTATGAGAGCTTCATATCCGAAGTGTTTCTCGCCAAAAACGTAAAAGGAATCAAGACTTCGACCAAAGGAGGTGGGAAGATTATAAAGATTCCGAATGATAAACACATGGTTTTTGCCGATTCGAGCTCCATTGTTTCATGTCAGCAAGAAAAATTAGGTCTGATAAGTACCACTAAAATTTACAAAAGAATCAAGGCGACAGGTAGAATCGATTTTGGAAAAAGCGATTTTGCACTCCGACCAAAGCCTGAACACCACATTACCATTGAGCATAAAGGAAAAACAATAGGGATGACAATGATCTGGTACAAAACGAAACTCAATATATCTGACTTTCATCATCCTTCCTTGGAGGAGTGCTACAAATGATTGTTAAACCAACGATGTTAATAAATCCAACGTATTCCTATTAGTTTACACCATTGTTTTTATAATTTTGACACATGAAATTTTCTGCTGAGCAAATTGCTGGATTAATTAATGGAGAGGTTCAAGGGAACTCTTCTGTAGAAGTAGATACTCTTGCGAAAATTGAAGAGGGTAAACCAGGTGCATTGTCATTTTTGGCGAATCCTAAGTACGAAGAGTATATCTACAATACAGGTTCAAGTATTTGTATCGTAAACAACACTTTTAAGCCTTCTCAAGCAATTCCAGAGTCTTTGACTTTAATCAAAGTGGATGATGCTTATGCTTGCTTTGCAAAGCTATTGGAGGTTTATGACACAATGAATAATCAAGAACCGAGAATTGAATCGCCGTCATTTATTGATGAAACCGCTACTGTGGGAGAGGATTTGTACCTCGGTGCTTTTTCTTATATCGGAGCTAAATCTAAAATTGGCGACAAAGTTTCAATCTATCCCAATGTAAATATCGGAACCAATGTAGAAGTTGGCGAAGGGACTGTCATTTACGCAGGAGCTACGGTTTACAGAGATTGCGTTATCGGTAAGAATTGCATTATCCATTCAGGTGCTGTAATTGGTGCTGACGGATTTGGATTCGCGCCTAACGAAAAAGGTGAATTCCAAAAAATACCGCAAATTGGAAATGTAGTCCTTGAAGATAATGTTGATATTGGAGCAAATTCAACAATTGACAGAGCGACAATGGGAAGCACAATTATTCGTAAAGGTGCTAAGATTGACAACCTTGTTCAGATAGCTCACAATGTTGAAATCGGACAGGACACTGCAATAGCAGCACAAACTGGAATTGCAGGATCAACGAAAGTTGGAAGAAATACATTAATGGGCGGACAAGTTGGTCTGTCAGGTCATCTTAAAATAGGAGATAGGGTTAAGATTGCTGCTCAGTCAGGAATTGGTGGAGACGTGAAAGATGATACTACAATGATGGGATCGCCCGGATTTGACGCAAAAGACTATAAAAAATCATATTTAGGATTCAGAAGATTGCCTAGAATATTAGATAGATTGCACGCATTAGAAGATAAAATAAAATCATTAACCAAAGATTCGTAACGCATGGCGGAAAAGCAAAGAACGCTAAAGGCTCCCATCAAACTTTCAGGAGTTGGACTACACACAGGTGAGAAAGTAAATTTGGAAATTCATCCAGCAGCTGGAAACCACGGGTACAAGTTTCAAAGAGTTGATATTGATGGCGAACCTACAATTAAAGCAGATTGCGACCTTGTTGTAGCAACCGATAGAGGTACTACTTTAGAGCAAAATGGAGCGAAAGTTTATACGACTGAACACATTCTTGCCGCACTTTACGGATGTCAAGTAGACAACGCACTTATCAAAATTGACGGTCCCGAAGTTCCAATTATGGATGGAAGTTCTCAATTGTTTGTCGATGCTATCGAAGAAGTAGGTTACGAAGATCAAGACAAGGATAGAATCTATCTTGAGTTGAAGGAAAACATTCCATGGGAAGATTTGGACAAAGGAGTTGAATTCCTTGCCATCCCAGATGACAATTATAGATTAACCGTAATGGTTGATTATAAATCGCCTGTTCTTGGTACGCAGCACGCTACAATGTATAATATTGGTGATTTTAAGACTGAAATCGCGTCGTGTAGAACATTCGTTTTCCTTAGAGAATTAGAGTTCCTAGCGAACAATAATTTGATTAAAGGTGGTGATTTAGATAACGCAATCGTTCTTGTTGAAAGAGAGAATGTTAGCCAAGAAGAATTGGATCATTTAGCGAAGCTTCTAGGGAAAGAAGATAAGAAGATTGCTGTTGAAGGTAAAGGTGTTTTGAACAGCACAAAATTGAAATTCGAAAACGAACCAGCACGTCATAAGTTACTTGATATTGTTGGTGATTTGGCTTTAGTAGGGCGACCGATTAAAGGACATATTTTAGCTGCACGTCCAGGTCATGCTGGAAATGTTGGTTTCGCTAAAGTGTTGAAGGCATACATGAAAAGCCAAGAAAAGGCAGGTAAGCATTTTGACATAACGAAGAAACCACTGTACGATATTGTTGATATCGAAAGCATGTTGCCGCACAGATTCCCATTCTTGATGGTAGATAAAATTATGTCTATTGAAGAAGAATCAATCATTGGTGTGAAGAATATTACAATGAATGAGCCTATCTTCCAAGGTCACTTCCCAGGGAATCCAGTGTTTCCAGGTGTTTTGATGATTGAGGCAATGGCGCAAGTTGGTGGTATCTTTGCTTTAAGTAAAGTAGATGAGCCTCATTTGTATTCGACATACTTTATGAAGATAGATGGCGTTAAGTTCAAAAAGAAAGTAATTCCAGGTGATACAATTGTATTTGATTTACATTTGTTGTCTCCAATACGAAGAGGTTTGGTTAATATGGGCGGAGTTGGTTATGTCAATGGACAGCCAGTGGTTGAAGCTCAAATGTTAGCGCAAGTCATTAAAGATAAAGAATGATAAGTACACAAGCGAATGTTTCTGAAGGTGCCAAATTGGG
Organism: Crocinitomicaceae bacterium; assembly: GCA_034111925.1. Lineage (GTDB taxonomy): Bacteria > Bacteroidota > Bacteroidia > Flavobacteriales_D > Crocinitomicaceae > UBA4466. Next base: position 6,722 of record JAWUWJ010000054.1, on the reverse strand, counting down.
CGAAAACGTAAGAGTTGATTCTTTTACGACCATTTGTGATAATGTTATTATTGGCGAAGGAACACATGTTCATCCCAATGTGACAATCTATCCTGGAACTACTATCGGTAAAAATTGTAAGATTTACCCCGGAGCAGTTATCGGTGTCGAACCTCAAGATTTAAAATTCGAAGGAGAAGAAACAACGGTTGAAATCGGTGACAATACCGTGATCAGAGAATGTGTTACGATCCATAGAGGTACGAAAGACAAATGGGTAACCAAAGTTGGAAGCAACTGTCTTTTAATGACCTACGTTCATGTTGCGCACGATTGCCAAGTTGGTGACAATGTCATTCTAGCAAGTTTTTGTGGATTGGCAGGACATAATATTATTGAAGATTTTGCTATTCTTGAAGGGAAAGTAGGGACGCAACAATTTGTTCGAATTGGAGCACATTCATTTGTTGCAGGAGGATCGCTAGTAAGAAAAAATATCCCGCCATTTGTTAAGGCTGCTAGAGAACCAATTGGTTATGCAGGAGTTAACTCTGTAGGGCTAAGAAGAAGAGGTTTTGAAGATGAAGACGTAAAAGCAATCGAAGATGTTTACAGATTGCTTTATGTTATGAATAACAATATTAGTAAAGGAATTGAAGCCGTTCATGAGCAAATTCCAGAATCGAAAGTGAGGAATCAAATCCTTGATTTTATAGCGGAATCCGACAGAGGAATTATCCGCGGAATGATCTAACAACCCATGTTTAAAAGAGCAGACGTCATAACAGTTGAAATTTCTGGTTATGCATTCGGTGGTAAAGGAGTAGCGAAAATTCCTACAGACGACGGCGATTATATCGTGTTTGTCGACAATGCATTTCCCGGTCAAACGGTTAAAGCTCGTGTAGCCAAAAAGAGAAAGCGATTTGCTGAAGCTAAGCTTATCGAGGTTGTCGAAAGATCACCTATTGAAAAAGAATCTGAGTTTCAAGAAATTTCTGGCGGACCGTACATCTATGTTCCTATCAGCGAACAAGAGAAAGTCAAACAAGAATCAACATTAGAGATTTACAGAAGAATAGGAAGGGTTGAAGATCCTACCGAAATTTTTGATGAATTTATATCATCTCCAGAGCATTTCTATTACAGAAACAAAATGGAATACAGCTTCTCTTCGATCGAACACGATTTAAAGACAGGAGAAGAGCTTGATGACGCATTTGCTTTAGGGTTTAAGCGAAGAGGGACATGGTGGAAGGTAGAGTCCTTAGACAAGCCGAGTGGAATGTTTGATGCGCAATGGGAAACCATTTTAATAGAAATTCGAGAATTATTAAAAGCAACTGGATTGGCAGCTTGGCACCCACCACAAAAGACTGGTTTTTTCCGTCATATTGTCGTGCGCAAGTCATTCCATCAGGATAAATTACTTCTGAACTTCGTGACTTCATCTCAAGGGGTTAAAAAGTTCAAGTCAAAGGCTTTGGTTGATTTCTTAAAAGAGAAATTGGGTGACCGTCTTGCAGGAGTTCAGCACACGGTAAACGACAATGTAGCTGATAGAGCAAAGATCGAAAACGGTCAATGCGAGTTGTTGTATGGAGAGCCAGTTATCGTCGAAAGATTGCTTGGGTTGGACTTTGAGATTTCTATGGAGAGTTTCTTTCAAACAAACCCGAAAAGCGCCGAAAGACTGTATAATAAAGCTTTGGACTACGTTTTTGAAGAAGGATTAAAGCCAAATGATGTTGTCATGGATCTGTTCTGTGGAACGGGTACAATTGGTCAAATTTTGACATCTAGAAACGCCGATGTGAAAATTATTGGTGTCGACATCGTTGAAGAAGCGATTGAAGATGCAAGAAAGAATGCAAAACGAAACGGGATCAATTCAATTGATTTTTATGCTGCCGATGTCGGTAAATTCTTAAAAGAATATCCGCATTACAAAGGAAAGATTACAACAATTATATTGGATCCTCCGAGAGCAGGAATTGCACCGAAAACCTTATTAAAAGTGATTGAATTGGGTGCAAAGAATATTGTTTACATATCTTGTAATCCAGCAACCCAAGCTAGAGATACGGAGACGCTATTGAAAGAAGGGTACAAATTGGAGAAAATGTCGCTGGTCGATCAATTTCCACATACTGGACACATTGAAGCGATAGCCAAATACAAAAAACTGAAATAATGACAGTTGAAATCATTTCTATCGGAGACGAATTACTAATTGGTCAAACGGTGAATACCAATGCATCTTGGATGGGCTCGCAATTGAGTCTTCTCGGAGTTGAAGTGGAATATTGTACCGTAATTAGAGATGAGGAAGAAGTTATTTTTAATTCGTTTGAAACAGCCATGAACCGTGTTGATGTTGTTTTAGTTACTGGTGGTTTAGGGCCGACAAAAGACGATATAACGAAGCACGTATTGTGTAAGTTTTTCGATTCAAAGCTCGTTCAGAATGAAGAGGTTTTGAATCATGTTAAATCGTTCTTTTTAAAACGCGACAAGGAAATGCTTGACATCAACATTCTTCAATCGCACGTGCCAGACAAAGCAACAGCCTTATTCAATGAATTCGGAACTGCTCCTGGAATGTGGTTTGAGAAAGATGGGAAAATCTTGGTGAGTATGCCAGGCGTTCCGTATGAGATGAAAGCAATCATGTCGAATGAAGTGATTTCACGACTTCAAAGTAAATTTGAAATAAGCGGATTGTATTACCAAACATTGCAAACGCAAGGAATGGGGGAGTCGTATATCGCAGATCGAATAATTGATTTAGAGATCGAAATGAAAGAGAATGGAATTTCTCTGGCGTATTTACCGTCTCCAGGAGGCGTAAGGCTGCGTTTGTCATCCAATCAATCCGATCTAATGGTGCAACTTATCGAAAGTTATTTGCTGTCGTTAGAAGCGATATTTCCAGAATACGTTTTCGGTCGTGGACAAGTTTCACTTCCAGATGTTGTCGGTCGGTTGTTGACAAAACAGAAAATGACCGTCGGAACTGTTGAAAGTTGTACAGGAGGTTCGGTTGCTTCGGCACTAACTTCAGTCGCCGGTTCCTCAGCCTATTTTGAAGGCTCAATTGTAAGTTATTCCAAAGAAGTGAAAATGGATTTAGTAGGTGTTTCCGAACATACTATTATCGAACACGGATTGGTAAGTACGGAAGTTGTCGAAGAAATGGCTGTAAATGGAAAGAAAATTTTAAACACAGATTATTGCATTGCGCTGTCTGGATATGCAGGTCCATCGAGTGGATTGCCTGAAGATTTAGTGGGCGATGTATGCATAGCAATAGCTGGAAATGAGCGAGTTCTATCAAAGAAGTTTAAGTTTGAAAAAGACCGAAGTAGAAATATTCGACGCTCGGTACTGACAGCACTAAACTTATTAAGATGTGAGCTGCTGAAAATTAATATTGAAAAAAGTTCTGTATAGCTTGTGAATTTTAGAAATAAATGGTTCCTTTGCATCCGCTTTTAGAATAAGTAATTAATAAATAGTCGATGTCAAGAGTTTGTCAAATCACAGGAAAATCGGTAATGGTAGGGAACAATGTTTCTCACTCACAACGTAAAACAAAAAGAAAGTTTTACCCGAATTTGATCACAAAAAAGTTTTTCATGCCTGAGGAAAACGAGTACATTACATTGAAAATTTCAACGTCAGCGTTGAGAACAATCAATAAAAAAGGTATTTCAGTTTGTGTTAAAGAAGCACGATTAAAAGGGTTTATTAAATAATCGTTTTCTACAACAGTTCTAGCCTAGGTTGGAAAAGTAGTACGTTAAAAGAAAGAAAATGGCAAAAAAAGGAAATAGAATTCAAGTGATTTTGCAATGCACTGAGCACAAACAATCAGGTATGCCTGGTATGTCTCGTTACATTACAACTAAGAACAGAAAAAATACTCCGGATAGATTAGAGATTAAGAAATTTAATCCAGTTTTGAAGAAGTATACACTTCATAAAGAAATTAAATAATCTAAGACATGGCAAAGAAAGTAGTCGCATCACTACAGAAAGGTGGTGGAAAAGAACATACGAAAGTTATTAAAATGAGTAAGAACTCTGAATCAGGGAACTACACATTTAAACAAGAAGTAGTACACAACGATAAAGTTAAAGATTGGTTCGATAAGAACTAATTCAAATTTATTGTACCGAGACAATCGGGTATTAAAAATTTAAGCTTCTGCCATTGGTGGGAGCTTTTGTTGTATATAAGTTATGGCACTATTTAATTTTTTTTCGAAGGATAAAAAAGAAAGTCTAGACAAAGGACTTGAGAAGACGAAACAAGGTTTCTTCAATAAACTTACGCGCGCCGTTGTCGGTAAATCCAAGGTGGATGCAGAAGTATTGGATAACCTTGAAGAGATTCTAATCACTTCTGACGTCGGTGTGGAAACAACACTGAAAGTCATTGGTAAGATTGAAGAAAGAGTTGCTAGAGATAAAGTTTTAGGCGTGGAGGAATTGAACTCTATCCTTAAACAAGAAATCACCAACCTTCTTGAAGAAAACAATTCATCAGAAGAGGTGAAGTTCGAAGTTCCAAAGCACGCCGATGGACCACATGTAATTATGGTGGTTGGTGTTAACGGTGTTGGTAAAACAACAACGATTGGGAAATTAGCACATCAATTTAAGAAAGCAGGGAATAGTGTTGTTCTTGGAGCATCAGATACATTCCGTGCCGCTGCCGTTGATCAATTGATTATTTGGGCAGATAGAGTAGGAGTGCCAATTGTACAACAAGGTATGGGAGCAGATCCTGCTTCTGTTGCATTTGACACATTGCAATCAGCCAAAGCTCAAAATGCAGATGTTGTGATTATCGATACAGCAGGAAGATTGCACAACAAAGTGAACTTGATGAACGAGTTGAGCAAGATCAAAAGAGTTATGGATAAAGTAATTCCAGAAGCTCCGCACGAAGTCTTGCTTGTTCTTGATGGCTCAACAGGTCAAAATGCATTCGAGCAAGCAAAACAATTTGCCGCAACGACAAGTATCACAAGTTTGGCAATTACAAAACTTGATGGAACTGCTAAAGGTGGTGTGGTGATTGGGATTTCTGATCAAATGAAAATTCCAGTAAAGTATATCGGCGTTGGTGAATCAATGGAAGACCTTCAGCCATTCAATAGATCTGAATTCGTAGATTCTCTTTTCTCATAGTATATCGGGTTAGTGGAGTTGTTAAGAACTCTGGGCTTTTGTCAATAACTTGTTATTAATTAGTGACTTCTGGTTTGGTTAAACTCATTCAATTAGTATATATTTGGAGTGCTATGCTAGTACTGATTCACTGAAAACTGGGCTTTTGCCTCGCTTTTGATATTGATTTAAGCCCTATATCAAATGTTGTTTCTGAGTTGAAGTACGCTAAACTATAAACAACTCTCCGAATGAAACGTACTTTATCCGTATGCGCACTTTTGTGTACAGCCCTTATTTTTTCTTCTCTTAACCTTAATGCCCAAATAAATCCAGGCATAAACAATTTATCAGCTCCTGCTGAAAAATGTGGATTTGATAATGTGCATCAAGAGAAATTAGCAAACGATCCCAACTATCTTCAAAACACCATAGATCTTGAAAATTATGTGGCGAATTATAATCCTGATGGAAAAGTTAGTTCAACTCCATACAGAATCCCTGTTGTTGTCCATGTAATGGAAACGGGTAATTCTTTAACCGCAATTACTGATGCTCAAATTCGTGAAGCAATCAAGCAATTGAATGAGCGCTATAGAAAAGTTCCTGGTACTGCAGGTGATGGTGCTGGTGTGGATGTTGAATTGGAATTTTCCTTAGCTGTTAGAGATCCAAGTGGAAATTGTACAAATGGAATTGTTCGTTACGATATGACTGGGAATGCCACTTATATGGCTTCCGGTGTTTTTCGTAACTCAGCGGGAATTACAGATGTGGCATTGAAGGCCTTGAGCTTTTGGGATTCATTTGAATATTACAACATCTGGATAGTTTCAGAGATTGATGATAATGATGGAGGTTCTGGTATACAAGGATATGCGTATTTCGCATCTGCTCATGGACAAACATATGACGGAGCTGTTATAATGGTAAGTAACTTTAAGAATCCAGCCAGTACAACTGGAGTGCACGAATTAGGTCACGCATTCAATTTATACCATACTTTCGACGGTGATGGTGGAGGTGGATCTTGTCCAACGAATGGAAACTGCTTAACAGATGGAGATAGAGTTTGTGATACGCCTCCTCACATGAGAAGTGGCAGTGATTGCGTGGTTGCAGCAAATGGATGTGACGGTGGTTCTTCCTCAACCTTATTCATTCATAATTATATGGACTATTCCTCCGACGCCTGTCAAAGTGAATTTACCGCAGGGCAAAAAGTGAGGGTCGCCGCAGCAATGACGGGAATTCGAACCTCTTTCTTAGAATCGAATGGAAACATGTCTTTGATTCCACCTTCTGCCGCAGTTGTGGCGTTTGAAGCAAGCGGAAGTTATTTGTGTTCTGGAAATTCAATTCAGTTTACTGATCTTTCTGCATGTACACCGAACACTTTTTTGGATACGACATATTGGACTGGTCATACATTTAACTGGACATTTATAAGTGGAGGCAACGTTTACAATTCAACGCTTCAAAATCCATTGATGACTTTCCCTGTTTCTGGAGTTTATGATGTTTCTCTTTCGGTAACGAATGGCTTTGGAACAACATCGCATACT
>JAWUWJ010000053.1:0-7492 GCA_034111925.1 Crocinitomicaceae bacterium | reverse complement strand
GAAGATGAGGTGACTGATGTAGATTTCGAAGAAGTTGAAGAAGAGACGGAAGAAAAATAAAAATAGTTCTTGGAACTATTTTGGGCGAACTCACAAGTGAGCGAACCACGGATAAATTAAGGGAAGGGGATAACGAAAGTTATCCCCTTTTTTCGTTAAATTCAATTCAAATCAAGCCTCATGAAAGCCTCCGTCTTTTTCTACTTGCTTTTGGACTACTTGTAAGTTGCTCTGAAAGTAGTGAACGGCCAACACCTGAAAAGGAAAAAGTGAAAGTGTCAGAATATCAGTTGGATGAGAATCCAAAGGAGGGAAAGATCGAAGTTGAAGAAAAGGTTGAGCCGCTAATACTGGTTTCAAAATTGAAATTGACATGTGTCCTTTTGGGTGAAGACGAGAATCTTATTCCAAGGAGTGAAGTGAAGCTTGAGATTGATAATAAGAAGTACGACGTTGGAAAATGTCTCACCTGCGGAGAAATCGCGAAAGAAGATTACGACAAGTACGATATTCCGAAAATGGCTATTTCCGCATGCGGTGGTTGGTTTGCAGGGGGAGGCGATTACTTTTATGCTTTGCGGGTAGAAAACGACATCTTCATTTATTCAGGATGGCAAGACGAAGGACAAATGGAAGATAATGACGAATCTTTCCATTGGGAATTGACAAAATCGATTCCAATTGAATAAAATCGGAGTGCATTGATCTGTATATATTTTTTCATTTTTTTTCACCTGAATTGTGAAGATTGACGAACCAAGTGTGCAATTTCCAACTTAAACGGTAATTAGTACAAACACTTGACGCGTAGCTTCGTTCTTTAGAAAGGATAATTCACCTCATTAATTCAAAATCTGATGGCTAGATTTAAATCAAATTCTAGCTTATGAAAAAGTCCATATTACTATTGACGTTGCTCTATTCGGGAATGTCTCATTCTCAAATAACAAATTCCCTAAACATTGATCATAACAACGTTTCGGCAATCATTAGCGATGAAGGGGTGTTCTTTATCAATCAATTATCAGGTTCTGCGGGGTATGAAGTGCCAAAGGGCTCAGGTAAATCAACAATTTACACTATGTCACCAATTGTAGGCGCTTTAGATGTAAACGGACAGCTTCATTTAAGTGGTAATTTTTTCGGTGGATCAACATTTCATTCAGGGCCAATTGCAGACCAATCGGTTTATGGTACTGCTTCTTATACGAATGCATACAGTTCATCGATTTGGGAAGTAACGAGTCAAGAAGTTCAAGATCATATTGCGAACTATGGTAACCTTGGGTACACAGTCCCAACCTCAATTTCAGAATGGCCAGGGAATGGAGATGTATCATTAGGTATAGCGAGTACTTTGGCTCCTTACGTAGATGTTAATAATGACGGAAGTTATACTCCACAATATGGCGATTATCCAGATATTAGAGGAGATCAAGCGGTTTATGTGATTATGAACGATGCTTCATTCAACCCTGATGGGAACGAGTTAAAAATGGAGCTTCATTTAATGTTCTATCAAATTTCATCAGCGAATTACTTGGACAACACGACATTCATGAATGTTCAAACTTTTAACAGAAGTACAACTTCATATTACAATTACAAACAATCCTTTTTTGTTGATTATGATTTGGGCAATTACTCTGATGACTATATCGGTTGCGATACAACGAATAACGTAGCTTACGTCTACAATGCTGATGAACTCGATGAATCATCCGGTGGAAACAACGGTTACGGAATTGATCCTCCTTGTCAAGGATTAACAAGCCTGAGTCACAAAATGGAGTCTTTTGGATACTTTACGTCATCAAGTTCTTTCCCTTTCTCAGACCCGTCAAACGACGTTGAAATGTGGAATACTCAAAATGCACTTTTTGCAAACGGCACACCATGGGTACAAGGTGGAACTGGTATGCCGGGATTTCCTGGGTCAACTGCCATTCCGACGAACTATATGTATTCTGGTAATCCAAATGATTCGACATCATGGACGGAAGGGCTTTCTGATGGGGTGGTTGTACCAAACCCTCCAGGAGATCGCAGAATTGTAATGACTATTGCTGAAGATGAATTCTTAGCGGGATCTTCAATTTGCTCAGACTACGCATTCATCTATGACAAATCATCTGATCGTTTAGGAAACGTTCAAGAAGTAATTAATATCGCAAGTGCGCTAAAGAACTGGCACGATACCGATGATGGTTCGTTTTTGTGCAATGGCGTGCCGTTCGTATCAATTCAAGAACAAGAAGAAATTAAATTTACCCTCTACCCAAATCCGTCGACGGGTGCGTTTTTCATAGAGATGCCGTCGACGGTGGGGCAAGTTTTGGTTGAAGTAAGAGACCTTACAGGAAGAATGATTCTGTCGCAAGAGTTTGCCAATACCAGCTCAATGGAATTGAATTTGGACGCTAAGAACGGCGCTTATTTTGTAAAGGTTATTACAAGTCAACAAGAATCAACACAACGAATAATTAAATTTTAAACCACGAATTATGAAAAGCTACCTATCTATTATCGCAGCACTACTGGTCTCGAACTCCGTGATTTCTCAATCAACTACCACATTGAATCAGAACAATGTTTCGGCGGACTTGCAAGATGAAGGGTTCTTCTTCAATAATACCGCGACTTCAAATCATGGGTTTGAAGTTCCAGCAGGGAATGGAACGCATTTAATCTACTCTAGTTCATTTTGGATGGGTGGAACTGATGTTAACGGACAATTAAAACTAGCAGCGCAAAGGTATCTTGGCAGTGGTCAGGATTATTGGAGTGGGTTTCTTGAACTTGGATCTGCTGCTCCAGTTGCAAATCCTTTCGGACAAACGATCTGGCAAGTAACAAAGGCTGAAGTTGACAATCATATTTTGAATTTTCAAACAGTGGGGTATGTGATTCCCAATGATATTCTAAATTGGCCTGTTCATGGCGATTCTACTCTTGGGACGTTGCCTTATATTGCACCTTTCGTAGATGTTAATAATGATGGTTTTTACGACCCTTATGGAGGTGATTATCCTTGTATAAAGGGAGATGAGGCTGTCTATACAATAATGAATGACAGGGGGAATGTTCATGCTTCAGGTGGCGATCCAATTGGTGCTCAATTGCATTATATGTTTTATCAATACAGTACAGTTCCTGGATTGGAAGATGTAACATTTATTGATTTGGAAATAGTGAACATGGGAACCCAAACAATCTTTGATTTTAAGGCTTCTTATTTTCTTGACGCAGATGTTGGATATGGTCAAGATGACTATGTTGGATGCGATACAACTCGAAACTTAATTTTCGCCTATAACGGTGATGCGGTGGACGAGTCAGCAGGAGGGCAGAATGGATATGGCGTTCCACCAGCTTTAGGCGTTGTTTGCTTAAGTCATGCTATGGATTACAGTTCAGTATTCTCAAATGGAGCTGCAGTGCCTCAAACCGACCCTACATTAGCATTAGAATATTATAACGTTATGAGAGGAAACTGGACAGATGGTTCGGATCAAATTGATGGGAATGGGCAAAGTACAGATTTTATGTTCTACGGAGATCCAAATGATATGGCTGCTTGGTCGGAAATGTCTGAAGCGAATATCCCTGGAGATCGTCGAATGGTTATGTCAACGTCACTTGGAACTTTAGGCCCTTTGGCTGATTTTACTGATGGACGAAGAAGCCTATCTTATGCTGTTATGCATGCGCAAGGAACGAGTAACGTGAACAGTGTTACTGAGCTTTATCAACTTGCTGATGATGTACAAAGTTTTTACGATGGACAAAATACGGTTTGTTTTAATGCTCAAACGGCTTCTATTCTCGAGCAAGAAGAAGTTCAATTTAATATGTATCCAAACCCATCGAATGGAAGTTTCACGATTGATCTTCCACAAGTCGAAGGTGAAGTAGAAATAGAGATTGTTGATTTGACTGGAAGAGTAATATTCTCTGAAACGTATTTCAACACAGACAAAATCCAAATTAGTTTGGATGAATCGAACGGGATGTATGTCCTAAAAACAAAGATCAATTCGAAGGCTACGGGACCTAGCAGTTCAGCAAAAAGATTGATTTTAGATTAGAAAGCATAATTAATAGTTTTAGTTTCATTTACAGTGTAGCTTTCTAATGTTCAAAACCCGCGTCAGTTCTCTGATGTGGGTTTTTTAATTGATAGAAATTCGCAAATGTTTGGACATAAAAAAAGCCCTCCAAAATGGAGGGCTTTTTGCTATATAAAGTTGTTTAATTTACTTCTTAACTGCGTTTACAACTGCTGTAAATGCATCTGGGTGATTCATCGCTAAATCCGCAAGAACCTTACGGTTAAGCTCCATTTCACTCTTGTTAACAAGTCCCATGAATTGAGAATAACTCATTCCGTGTTGTCTAGCACCCGCATTAATACGAGTAATCCACAATGAACGGAAGTTTCTTTTCTTTTGTTTACGTCCAGTGTAAGCGTACAACATCCCTTTTTCAACGGCGTTCTTTGCTACTGTCCAAACGTTTTTTCTTCTTCCAAAGTAACCTTTGGCGTACTTCATCACGTTCTTACGACGTGCTCTTGAAGCTACATGATTTACTGATCTTGGCATAAAATTAAGTTTTTAATAAGGAGTGCGACATTATTTCAGAAGACTTAGTTACTCATTACTTGGTTAACATATTAAACCTGTGATGCTTTGAATTCGTTTCGGCTAGGCCAATTCGAATTACTTCATACACAATTGTTGTTTGATGTTTGGAGTGTCAGCTTTAGACACTAATCCATCCTTCGTTAAATTACGCTTTTGTTTCTTCGTCTTCTTCGTTAGAATGTGACTTTTAAACGCGTGTTTTCTCTTGATTTTACCGCTTCCAGTTACCTTGAATCTCTTCTTAGCACTAGATTTAGTTTTCATTTTTGGCATCTCTGTTCAATTTTAAGTTACCCTTATATAGCTTCTTCTAATTGATAATTCTTAATTATCAATTCTTAATTCTTTTTTGGGTTAATAAGCATAATCATACGCTTACCTTCCAGTTTTGGCATTTGCTCAACCATTCCATACTCTTCAAGCTCTTGCGCCAACTTCAACAAAAGGATTTCCCCTCTGTCTTTAAATACAATTGTACGACCTCTAAAGAAAACGTACGCTTTTAATTTACTTCCGTCTTGCAAGAACTTCTTAGCATGAACAAGTTTGAAATCGAAATCATGATCATCGGTATTTGGTCCGAATCTAATTTCTTTCAATACAACCTTACTTTGCTTCGCTTTCAGCTCTTTTTGCTTTCTCTTTTGATTGTAAAGGAACTTTTTATAATCAAGAATTTTACAAACAGGAGGTACGGCTTTCGGCGAAATTTCAACAAGGTCTAAACCTTCATCATCGGCCAATTTAATCGCTGCATCCGTAGACATAACTTGAGGCTCCTGGCCTTCCATTACTAATCGAACCTCGCGTACTAAAATCTTTTCGTTGATTCTATGCGGATCCTCTTCTTGTCTTTTTACAAATTTCCTTCTGTTGTTTGGTCTTCTCATTAAGTTCTTAAACGTTTAAAGCTAGTTCGTTTTCAATCGCTGTATTTATCAATTTGGCAAAAGCGTCAATATCCATTGCTCCTAGATCTTCTCCACCACGCTGTCTCACAGAGACTTGATTGTTTTCGGCTTCTTTCTCACCAACAATCAGCATAAATGGAATCTTTCCGAGTTCCGAATCTCTAATCTTTTTACCCACCTTTTCGTTACGATCGTCAACGAATCCGCGAATATCGTAATTATTTAGCAATTGCAAAAGGTTTTCAGCGTAATCATTGTATTTCTCGCTTAAAGGCAAAATTGCAATTTGATCCGTTGTCAACCATAAAGGGAAGTCACCCGCGCAGTGTTCTAACAGAACTGCAACGAATCTTTCCATAGATCCAAACGGTGCTCTGTGGATCATAACTGGTCTGTGTTTCTGATTATCTGAACCAGTGTACTCCAACTCGAAACGCTCTGGTAGGTTGTAATCTACTTGAATTGTTCCCAATTGCCATTCTCTTCCCAATGCGTCTTCAACCATGAAATCAAGCTTCGGTCCGTAGAACGCAGCTTCTCCATATTCAACGATTGTATTTAGTTCCTTTTCAGCCGCAGCTTCAATAATTGCATTCTCTGCTTTTACCCAATTCGCGTCTTCTCCAATATATTTTTCTGGCGTTTCAGGATCTCTCAATGAGATTTGAGCCTTGAAATTCTGGAAATCAAGCGTTTTGAAAATGTACAATACAAGATCAATTACTTTTTTGAATTCCTCTTTTACTTGATCTTGTGTACAGAAAATGTGTGCATCATCTTGCGTAAACCCTCTAACACGAGTCAAACCATGAAGTTCACCACTTTGCTCATATCTGTAAACCGTTCCAAATTCAGCATAACGAACCGGAAGGTCTTTGTACGATTTTGGGCGTGCTTTGAAAATCTCACAGTGATGTGGACAGTTCATTGGTTTTAACAAGAACTCTTCTTCATCATCTGGTGTATTAATCGGTTGGAATGAATCTTTCCCGTATTTAGCATAATGTCCAGAGCAAACGTACAATTCCTTACTTCCGATGTGCGGAGTAATTACTTGATCGTAACCGCCTTTCTTTTGTGCCTTTTTCAAGAAGTTTTCCAAGCGTTCTCTCAATGCAGCTCCTTTCGGCAACCACAATGGCAATCCTTGTCCAACTCTTTGAGAGAAAGTGAATAAATCCAACTCTTTCCCTAATTTTCTATGGTCTCTTGCTTTCGCCAATTCAACGTTTTCAAGATATTCAGTTAACTCTTTGTTTTTAGGGAATGTGATTCCGTAAATACGCGTTAATTGTTTTCTCGTTTCATCTCCACGCCAGTATGCACCAGCAATTGAAGTCAATTTAACCGCCTTGATATATCCTGTATGAGGAATGTGCGGTCCACGGCATAAATCCGTGAATTCACCTTGCGTGTAAAATGTAATTGTTCCATCGTCAAGACCTTCAAGGAGTTCTAATTTGTACTCGTCGTCTTTGTCTTTGAAATAAGCAATCGCTTCATCTTTGGAAACATCTTTCCGAATAAATTGATTTTTTTGCTTTGCCAATTCCTTCATCTTCTGCTCAATCTTTTCAAGATCAACTTCAGTGATTGTTTGATCCAAGAAATCGATGTCGTAATAGAATCCGTTTTTAATCGGAGGTCCGATTGCCAATTTAACACCAGGATAGAAAAACTCAACTGCCTCAGCCATTATATGCGCTGAAGAGTGCCACATGGTTGATTTACCATCCTTGTCATTCCAGGTTAACAATTGCAATGTAGCATCGTCATTCATCGGACGATTGGCGTCAATTACTTCATCATTTACTTTGGCGGCAAGAACGTTTCTGGCAAGACCTTCAGAGATACTAAGTGCAATGTCCATTGCCGAAGTACCCTTTTCTACCTGTCTTACAGAACCATCTGGTAGCGTTATATCAATCATTCTAC
>JAWUWJ010000052.1:0-16444 GCA_034111925.1 Crocinitomicaceae bacterium | reverse complement strand
TTCTCAGGTTGAATCGAGTTGAGTTCTGAAATGATTGTATTTATCCGAGTGAATTCAGCCGAATCAACACGGGACTTTATATAGTTCGAAAGTTCTGTTTGAAGCGAAGAAATTTCAGGTTGGTCATCCACTTTTAGATCTACTCTTGACTTCATGAAATCGGTCAAGAACCGAAGGCTTTCTTTTGATACATTCGATTTGTACATTTCGAAGTATGAGCGTTCAATTGCGATTAACCAGTTATCATGTTGAATCCCGTCGAGTTCGGAAATAATCGTATTTACCCGAGTGAATTCAGTCGAATCAACGCGGGACTTTATGAAGTTTGAAAGTTCCGTTTGAAGCGTAGAAAATTCAGATTGGCCTTCCACTTTTAGATCCACTCTCAACTTCATGAAATCGATCAAAAATTGAAGGCTTTCTTTTGATACATTCGATTTGTACATTTCGAAGTATGAGCCTTCAATTGCGCTTAACCAGTTCTCATGTTGAATCCCGTCGAGTTCGGAAATGATCGTATTTATTCGAGTGAATTCAGCCGAATCAACGCGGGACTTTATAAAGTTTGAAAGTTCTGTTTGAAGCGAAGAAATTTCAGGTTGGCGATCCACTTTTCGATCCACTCTTGACTTCATGAAATCGGTCAAGAACTGAAGGCTTTCTTTTGATACATTCAATTTGTACATTTCGAAGTATAAACGTTCAATCTTTTCAATCCAATTGCTCGGAATCGTATTTTCAAAATGATCCAATAACGCAGACAATCGATCCAACTCTTCTTCTGAAGTTTGCCCTTCAAATTCATTCTTGAGTTGGGCTCCGAGTTTTTCTGAATCGTTTGTTATAGTAGAGGTATTCTTAGTAGGGTCAACAGTTGATTCCCCATCAGAAACACTCGTTCCTTGGCTTCGTTCAGTAGTTTTCTTTTGAAGCTCTTGCGTTGTTCGAAGAATCTCTTTCAATCCATCCGGCATCTCATGTCCAAAATGCTTTCTATAAGCTCCGGTAATGTTTGATAACCATTGAGAATCCAAATTCGTTTTATCCAGAAGGTCGTGAATTACCTTAAGAGATTCGCTTATATCTATTCCTTTATTTGTCGTCTCGTTTTCCCTTCGACCTTGAATTTCATTGATCAATTCAAGCAATTCACCTTTCGATTCAGCGGATAATTCTTCGGTATACAACCGCTGGTACATTTTGATAAGTTCGCTGGCGCTTTGTGCATTCGGAGCAATTTTCAAGGTATCCAATAAAGACAGAACACGTTCAATTTCAATTGATGATTCATCGTGTTGATCGGAAGTACCTTCAAATGATTTAGAAAAGTCTTTCTCTCCTATTCGACTTGCTTCCTTCTCCTCAGTATCCTCTTGCTCGGCTTCGATTTTTTCAATGATTTCAATGCAAGCATTTCCCAGTCTTTTGAAGAATTGAAAATCGAATTGATTCTCTGGTATTGAGCCCAAATCAATTTCTAAATTTTTCAATTTTACGGTACCTTCAAGGGAGTCGAATTTACTGAAGTGCTTTGCCAAGAGTTGCTCAATCCGCCGTTTTGTTATTCTAGCGCGCTGATGCTCCGTAATTGGAGTTTCAAACTTGATATCACATTGGCGAATTCTTAACATTAGTTGTCAGCTTTAATTCCAAGCCAAGTGCTTAGAATATGTTCCATTGCATATTTTCGATCTGCGGTCAATGGTGCATCGAAATAAAAGAATTCTTTCGGTGGAAATGCGGTTTGTAAATAACCATCAAAATTTCTAATATCTTCATCGAGCCATTTAAGATTAACAACGATGTGTGCCGGCACCAAAGTTCGAACCAATCGTTCTGTAAATACCATTATAGTTTCCGCATTGCTTCCACTCCCTTCAATCATTGTATTTGAAAATAAGAACAGGGTGATTTCGAAATTAAAGTCGTCCACTCCAGTCCATACGGGTTGAAAGAAACAATGCTCAAGAACTCGAACCTCACTCACATCATTTTGAAGGATGACCTCAATTTTACGTTGAAGCATGATCAAAGAAGTTGCTTTAAAAATTCGATTCAAATGTCCATTTATTTTATCTGAACGTCGAGCGCCCAAACGGATAAGGTTTAGGAAGTCCATCTTTATTTGAAGCAACGGAATCTCATTTTTTATGGATGGAACTTCGTTAATTATCGTCCAACCATTTAAAGCGAGAAGATAATTCACTCTTTCAGTAAGGAAGCTTTCATCGGTTTCTCTTCGTTCCGGTTCGTCTTCAAATTCTTTTCCTAAACGTATACTTCTGTTCTCTTTCGGGAACAGATCGTTATAAAATGGGCTCTTTGAAATATCTGATTCTCTTATTTCGCAAGATTTACCGTCCATTTCAAAAACATTGTGAAAGTTTTCCATTTGCATGGAAATATCTGCTCGAATTTTATCCATGAAATACAAATACCCTCTAAAACTGTAGGTGCATTTTTCTTCTTTTCCTTCTTCGAATAGTTTTTTCTCGTTTCCTAAATAGTGTCCAATTTTGTAATTCGGTGGGAACGACAATTGAACAGAGTTAAATTCATTCAAGCTTTTGTATTGCCCTGACCCTGAAAATGTATCCCAAGGCTTAAGTGGCTCTGGCCTTTGGCTTGTACTTGCATTATACACAAGTTCTTCATTTAAAGTAAAGGATTCCAATCGCGAAAATGATTCATCTCCTAAATCAAGAACGGAGGTTTTAAAGGCGTCTCCTGAAATTGCAATTTCAATGGATTGAGTACTTAAAATGAAGTCCAAATCTTGAAGGGTTTCAAAAATTTCACTTACGGGAATAAATCTTCGATAACATGGCTTCGCCATTGATTCTGGATCAATCAGATCGCGAATTGCACCATTTCCTCTTGGCCCCAATTGATTGTGTTGGTTTAATAAGTCTCGAACGGAAGTAAATCGAGTATTGACCATTGTCAATTTGGGCATTAGATAATCATCGATTGCTTTTCTCAGGGTTTCAATATTGGTTTGTGTTTCACCACCAGCAGTATAAGAGACCGTCAATTTTAGATCAATTGAAACAACTTTCTCTCTTAGAAAAGTCTTGGAATCTTTTTGTCTATTTATATACTCACCCAAAGGCCTTCTGTTGAGAAGGTGTTTTTCTGCTTCTTGATTATTAACGACGCCGTCGGAAACAATATTGGCATTCAAAAGACATGTTAACTGTTTAGTATCGGGCAGAAGATTGGGTGCTGTGGTTGGGAAAACCATATTGTTTATAATCCCTGCGCTTCTACAAAGTAGTCTTCTATAATCATCTGTTGACACGGCATATCTTGAACGGAAATCTTTTTTACCCCATGCGTCCAAAGCGTTCTTCTCTTTGCCTTGAAGGAGGTCTTTTATGCCCAATTCAAAGCGGTAATTTAAATCTTCAAATGAAAATTGGAGCGCTTCGAATGTTGTAACACCGGGATCATGAATATTAAAATCCGTCCATCTACTGCGCAATTGGTCAAGCTGATTTTCAGGAAGAAAATCCATAAAATCCTGATCTTTGAAGCTAAAGGCGAGTTTTGTTTCACTCATGATCTAATTTTTTAATTCCGTTTTAGTCGTTGACTACAATTCGTAATAGTTAAGGTACAGGACGGTGTATACTGCCGCTAATGATATTAATAGCGACATAATAACCAGGAAATAAAGCGTGCCATTCGAGCTTGTTTTCACACCTGTCCCAGGTGTTTTAGTTGATCTGGCCTTTTCTAGTTTGACATTGTATTGCACTCCGTTGTAGAAAAGGATCAATCTTCCTTGATGAAAAATGAGCTCACAATCTCCTAGCGTTATTTTTTCATCCACTTTTAAATCGCCTTGAACGTGTAGTTTCGCTTCTGGTACTTTATCTCCAATCGCAGTATCGCCTTCACTATTGATGCGAACATTTGTATTGAAGTAAGAGCCGTCTGCACGGAAATGACCAATTTTCAATTCTTGTTGTTCATTAGGACCTAAAGCTGCGACTCCTTCTTCCGGGTGCGCGACACGAAATACCGAATAGGAACCATCACTGGACAAGATTGATTGCTTGAGCGCTCCGGTTCCTCCATTCACATTTAGGGTTGCTTCGGGAACGTTTGTCCCAATTCCAACTTTGCCATCAACGGCGAAAACTCCATCTTCTTCTTGATTTATTACGCTGTCAATCAAGGCTGCGAAATCTTCTCCAGACGGGCGATCACCCGTTTCGAAACTTGACTTCAAATCGCCTCTTAATCTCAATCGATTTCCACTCATAATTTGTTATTTATCAGAGTTTTCAGGTGGAACTCTTCCATCCTTATCCGACACGTAGAAATCACCTCCTATTTCCATCGTGCCAATTCCAACTTGTTCGTAATCCGTCAAATTACCGATAGGTATTACTGAAACAGGCTTCCCAACATATAGTATTTCATCCTCTTTAAATTGAAATCCTTCTGAGGGGAATTCAATTCGTTCTTTAACCAAAAATCCCATATTAATATCCACGACAATCTTTACGTAAGGAAGGCTTTGAACGTGCGCTAGTAATTCTCCATAATCAAACCAACAACCGAATTTTGGCGCTGTATTTACTTCGTACATCCACGGTGTTACAAAACGGCAGAGCGCTTCATAAAGCATTACTTTATTCTCCCCTTCAACCGTGCCTTTTTCAAACTCCAGGCACAAAACAAATCCAACCTTACGGTAACAAGGGTTTTTCGCCCTTAATTTTATTGTATCCCCATAAAACGATGAGCTCAATGAAAGGACCTGGTTCTGAATCTTCTTCAATTGAGTTAGGGAATTGAACCTTGAAATTGAATAGGGAATCTCTCCGTAAACTTGTTGATTAATGACAATCACATCAACTGTATCAGAATTTTTAGATCGTGGGATGCATTTAACGAGTACGACACTTCTAAATTCTTGAAGGATAATATCCTCAATATCTTTGAAGATGACCATTCTATCTTTATTTCGAACGCGGTTAAATACCCGTGCCCAAAATTCTAGTTCTGTTTCTCTATCAACTCCACCGAATGTAGTAAACGGCAAAATCATAGTTTGCGCAGGTTCCCCTTCCGAAAAATTCAATTCTGAGCCTCCAGGTAAAAGCGATACGTTATTCGACAGGTCTAACTCTTCTTGCTGTCTTACGATGAATAATGCATTTGCACTGATTCCTGTCAATTGAATGATAGAGTCCTGAAACGTTAAGACCCTATTCCCACAGTTATTGGTAATGGATCTTTCTTCTTCTGGTTTTTGATGCAAAGTACATTTAAGCCAATACGTTCCTTTCGGCATTAACGGATTGTCTTTAGAGCAGTTGGACGGAGCTGTGAAAGTCAACAAACCTTCTTCTATCAATCCAAAAGTGCCATCGCTGATAATCTCGAGATCAAGCCAGCCGTCATTGGAAAGGTACCACCATTTAATATCCGCCTGCTCTGCTCTTGCATTTCCTGTTCGCCCATTGAAGTACAAAACGCCCGTGCTGTTCTTGTTTAAATTTTCTATTCCCAGATAAATAACTCCATTAATATTGTCTTCAAGTCCAACTTCGTCTCCCTGATAATTGCTATAGCCTTTGGGCTCATTTTTAAAGATTTCAATTTTGTTGTCTGCGCCTCCATTTTCCCACGTTTCAAATTCAGTGGTATAGCTTATTTCCAATACACTCACTGCAGGAATGTACGGCATGTTCACAGCTAATGGTCCTGCACCTATTTGTTTACTCGGTTTTGTACTTTCATAAACACTTAGAGCAATCGAATATTTGGTCATCAACAAAGGATATTGATTCATTCCAAAATCTTGATTGTTCAGTTCGAGATTATAATAAACGTCGTGCAATAGTGGGTCGGACTCTTCAAAATCCCAATTGGCTCCTCCTGTTCTATACTGAATTCCTGCTGTATTTGGATTGAAGGAAATGCCCGCACTAAAAAGTGGGAACGATCCATCCTGAATTACCGCATAATTGATTGCATCTGGATTTTTATACGCCGTACTTATTCCAACCTTGAATTGTTCTTCGGTCTTTCCATAGGCCAAGTAGTGCGCATTAAGATCCTTTGGCTTTCCGGCCCAAATTGGCTTTAACGTAATATTGTTAAGAGATGGGCTACTCAGTTCAGGATGACCAAAACTGAATACTGTTTGCACCGCAGCATCTATTCCAAAAGGATTGTAATTTCCCTTTGGGTCTAAAACTCCAAGTTGGTTTCGAATTACGGCCGGCTCAAGTCCTTCAACCTCAACACTCAAATCAATTTTTTGGACCGTAAACGTTTTGTGTTCGCAATATATCATCAAACAACTCTTATCGGTTACAATCGCTTCTTCTGAGTACGGAACTAAAATGGTTTCAATCGGCGGGAAATCACGTTCAATAATGATTTGGTATTGAATTGAATCTGTTGATTTGTTGATTTGAACAACTGTAATTGAAGATTCGGAAACTGAAACATCTGGAATTGGAACCCAGCCATTGGCCGTTGTGATTTTGAACTTAAAATCAAGCCCTTCTATTGCTTCAGCATCGGTCAACGTTATACTGAGGTTAACCTTTCTTAGACCTTCTCGAAGAAATAAAAGGGATGAACTTACAATTAACGATGGCAAAAACTTAAACCGTCCTTCACCAGGATTATAACTCCTTTTTTCCCTAAATGGATACAAACGAAAGTCCAAGGGTAAAGTTTGATCTTCAATTTGAAGTTGATTTGGTTCATTCGTTGGATACCCCATTACACATCGACTCAGATTCATTAACTCGCCATTCAGTGCAGAATTCGTAAGGTATTTTCGGGTAATTAATTCTTCGTCAACAACTGCATCAAGCAACAATTCCTCTGAAATTAGAACTTCTGTGTTTGGAGTATATGCAATTATTCCAAAACCATTATCTGGCTGCGCTGTACGCGGACTTTGCAGAAGTAAATCTCTCGTAAGGATGTTATTTATTTCCCTAATAATCCGCTCATTGTAATGTTTCAACGACGAAATTTTCTTTAAAAAATAGAACAACAAAATGCGTTGGGGCTCTCTCAGCATTTCAAGTTCATCTTCTTCAAATCTTCCTGCAGCGATCGTTTTTTTCGGATCAAGAATATACTCTTCAATTAAATCCAAAGAGATTTCACTTGGATCAGGAATTAGATTGCTCCATTTCATTCCATATTCAAAGCTTTCTTTGGACATCTCATTAATCAAAATCAGCCAATACTTAACGCTTCGAGGCTCAGCTTTAAAATAGTCATGGCGCAAATAATTGGTCAGCGGCGTTGTGTACGACGTTGTTCCCTGATTGAAGGATTGATGCTTTTTTATGATATTATATTCCTCCATCTAATCGCTCTGTGCTTCCATTGTGTAAAACGGAATTGTCATGTTAAACCTTGAATTGGTTTTTGTTAATATGTAGCTCACGTAAATGTCCAGTCGATGTGCAATCCGGCCATGTGCTGTTACAAATAACTCCACAATTTCGATCCTTGATTCGTATAAAATAATTGCTGTTCGAATCGTATGCTCCATATCCGTCAACAACGAATTATTGATTGGACGAAACATAAAGCGCATCAAATCACAACCATAAAGTGGGTGCGCGATCCGTTCTCCAGGCAATGTGGTGAACAGGATCTGAAGGCTTTCAGAAATATCTTGATTGTACGAAAGGTTCTCAATCGAATCGCCATTGCCCTTTACTACCGGGACAAAAGGCCAACCTGTTTGTAAAAATGCGTCTTTACTCATTATCCTATATTTACTGTTCCTGAAGCTATTACTTGTCCTACTGGCAAATCAGTTGGATCATTGCATGTCATTGCTATATCGCCGTTTCGCGCTGCTTGCTTACCGTTAATATTCACGGTAAAACTCCCAAGAAATACCGTTCCTATATTGCTCGGTTCTGTTACAAACTTCGTCCCCATCGCAACGTGTTTTGGGCTGTTATCTGCAGTACTGTCTTTTGTCGCTGCTGCTTTACCCATTATGTTCACATCGCCGCTCAATGCTCCGTTCAATTTCCCACTAAAAGGATGCGGAAGCGGAACTGGAATAGGACCTGTTGGACCTGGTATCTCTACGATATGAATATCTGCTGGAGAAACAATTTGATCTCCTTCTTTTGCCGCTGGCATTCCCATATTTTCTAGTTTAAATCAATCTTTGATCCTTTAACTGTTACTGTACTTCCTGCTTTAAATTCTGATTTCGCAGAACTTTCACATTTGAGGTCTTTCTTGCTTTCAATGGCAATTCCATCGGAATCGTTAATGTCTATTTTATTTGAGTCGGATGAACAGATAAGTACATCTTTTTCTGCATCGTCAAAGATCAATTGTAAGCCTTTCGCAGAGACAAATCCCACAGGTGTTGCAGCAGCCAACTCGAACGGAGCAGGTGCTTCTGCATCTCCCAAATAAGTCGAGGTCACCACAATTCCTTGGTTGTAATTCCCGTGTAAAAACGCGACAATCAATTGCTCGTCAGCTTCTGGAAGAATAAAACTACTTTGTGTTTTCCCTGCTGCCACTTGCGCTGGAAATGCCCAATACTTTGAATCTCCAAAGGCCAAAACTTTAACTGGAATTCGACCAAAACCATCTGGATCTGCTTCCCAAGCCATTGCAGTTGCAACTTCCGTATGTGTCACTGCGCGCGAATTGAACTCAGAATAATTTATTGTTCTAATGTTTGGAATGGATAAATTGCCAATTCCCACAATTGTCACCCATGTTCCGAACCTTAATTTGTGCGTCACTTCACTTATCGTATGCGCTCCATTAAATTGTGCTGGAGCACTACTCAATGTTAATTCTTGCATCAAAGCAACATTGGGATCACCAGCAATTTCAATCGTTCCTTTTATAGATTCTAGTTTTTGTCGTGTTGCGAAACTTTTCAACTTTGCTTCTGCGTTTTTCTTGTCCGTAAAACCTAAATAAATGTATTTACTTGAAGGCGCTCCAACCGCTGCGACATTTGCATCTGCGTTGGTTTCCGTCACCGTCATTAGTGCATTGGTCTTAATGTCCCAATACGCGATTTCGATGTCAGCATTTAACGATTCCGCATTTTCTTCTAGATTAATATCAACGATTTCATCCAATCCAATTTCTAATGCTAAAGTTCCAGTCGTTGTTGAAGGTAAAACGGCCGTCATTGCTCCGTTATCAAGACTAATTACCGTTCCAAATTCGGTTGCTCTCGATAGGACAAAATCCCAATCTGAACATTGATTTTTAACGTATTGATCGTAAACAACGCCTGCCATACTTGCATCAGACGCGGCCAATGACAACCCAGTTTGGTTTGCTAAAACAGCCTCAATCATTTGCTTGTCGTTTTTTGCATTGAACAACTCCGTATTCACAGAATTGACCAATCGAAAAGCGGGATCTTTTAATTCCACTACTATAATTGGAATGCCTTTACTTGTCGCGAATTTCACTCCGATAACGACTCCTTTAAAAATACTGGTGTCTGTATCTCCAGAATTTTCATACCGAATTAAAATTTCTAGTTCGGCACCAATTTTAAAATCAGCCCCATCAAATAATGGGTATTCTCTATCGGCAAAACTCCCTGTTGCCAATTCTAGTTTTGCAGAAGGAATTTTATTCAATTTTTTCTCTACAATCATGGAGAGCAACTGATCACTTACATCAGTTGTAGCTGCTCCTTTAACGGAAACTGTAACTGCGTTGTTCATGTCAATTTTGTATGTAACGGCGGAATAATCAAGGTCTCCCCTGGAATTACCGCGTATAAATTATTCAAACTATTTTCTTTCGCAATTCGATGGATATATCCGGTATCGTTGTAATACTTATACGATATCGACGGTAGTGTTTCATGATCCATTACGAGGTGTTCATGAAACAAATCTGGCGATTGCTTGTTTGCAATTTTCTTGCTCAACTCAAGGTCAACATCTTCGATGAACTTCAATTTAACATCTGCTTGCACGGGCACACCTTCGTTGTTGAAGGTTTTATAATCCACGTCTAAATCTTGTGCTCTACACACAAAAATTGGAATCGTACCCCAAACAACTTTGAGGAAGGGCGGTTGATGAATCGACCCGTCGTAAAGTACGGTGCACTTCATCAAATCATTCAATTGTTCAACAACTGGATACGGTTCATCATCTTTTATGGCATAAGCACCTGTTCCATCTAAAACGACGGTTATTTCGAGGCTGTTCGTGCCTCCATTCGAGAATGCCGTTAGTGGAATTGTTCCATTAATCGTATTCAATTTACCGAATCGATTGTTACGGTTCATTTTAATCGAAAGAGGGTCCAAAAAACACTCAAAAACACCGAGTTCAGTAGAACGTTCGGCGTCAGAATAGGCGTATATTTTTAGTGTATCTCCCATTTACGGTTTCACCATTTCTTTAAGCATGCGTTCCACACACTTCTCAATTAGCATCACAAGTTCTCTTTCATTCAAGCCTGCGTTTTCGAGCATTTCTTCTTGCTCTTTTTCAACAACAGCTTTGATCTTGAGATTTTCAATTTCTACATCCATTATATTGCTATCTCTCTAATTTTTTCGAATTCGAATATGATCGTTTCCATTAAAACAGAATTGGCTGTTGCATCTAATCCAGCGAGTTTCCAACTGGTGGTATACGCTTTAGAGACACTCCAACATCGTTTGTAATTTCCCATAGCGTCAGTAAGGTAAACCCCTAGATCTACAGGCTCAACTTCAAGCTTGTTCAATAGTTCCAATAGATTATCATTCACTGCGTCTGGAGTTTCCAAAACGGCACGTTCTAAGGTTAACTTTTCATAGGAAATACCCGAAGGCAACTTTTTGATGCCTCCGGTACTTACTAATTCTTTAATGTCGACAGAAAAACCAAGTCCGCTCACTTTTTGAGCTCGCATATAGATGTCAGTGCCACCACCGATGACTTTGACTACGTATCTATAAGATAATATTGGTTTTATTTCTGTCATTATGCGTTAGCAATTAACAATGAATCGCCTTTAACTTCAAGGGATTGGAATGAGATATCATTTGATTTCGCATCCAAACTTGGTCCTTCAAACTTCATTGGAAATGCATTTGCAATTGTCCAAGTCATCACTGCATTGTTTGTATTGTTTAACAAAGAGATAATGATGTCTTTTTTCGTGAAATCGTCTGTGTGCATTCCGTTCAACCAATCGTACAACTCAAGACTCTTTTCAAAAAGACCTCTTTTCATTGTAATTGTTGGTACATCGCGTTGTCCTACAACTTGTGTTGTAACAACTCCGTTTGCTGTTGCTTCTTTGTATTCAGAAGCTTCGTATCCGATGTTCAATCCTGAAATTTCGCTAAATGCGATTTCTGCATCTCCTATTTTCGCCATATATCTAAAGGCCGTAATAGGGTAATTCTTGTTTATGTCTGCTTGTTTATCTGCTGCCATGACTATTTATTTTAATGTGTTAACTATTTAATAATTGTGAGGTGAAGACCTATTGTCCAACCATTTGAGAGAATGTAAGAACGATAAACTCAGCAGGACGAACTGGAGCAACCATAATTGAGGCTCTCATGTATCCGTTCAGAACATCTTCGTCTGTCATTGTTTCTCCTAGACCGATTGAAACGCTGTAACTTGTTTCAGGAGTTGTTCCTGCAAACGCGCCGCTGTTGTACAATCCAAATAGGTAGCTTTCAATCATCGTTTTAACTTCAACCCACGTATTGTGAACATTCGCTTTGAAAACGTAAGCATCAAGCGCTTGACTGATATCATTTTCCATTGACATAAATAATCTACGAACGTTGATGTATCTCCAGTCCATGCTATTTCCATCATTTGTTCTTGCTCCCCAAACTAAAGTTCCTTTACCCGTAAAGCTTCTGATTGCATTGATTGATTTTCCAGATGTTCCATCAACATTAAGCGCTTCTTGATCGTAGTTTGTGATCTTAACAACAGGTCCTGTAATTCCAGAAGGAGCTACATTTGCTGGAGGTGTCCAAACTCCTGATGCATTGTCCAATTTGCTGTAAACTCCAGCCATAAATGGAGACGGAGGCATGTTGATGTAGTTTGTTGACAAGAGTGTTTTCATCTCTTCAACAAATGCGTTATTCGTCATGTCAATTGGGACCAATACTTCTACTTCATCGTCTGCTCCTACTGCCGTTTCAGGTGTGAAATTGTTGATCTGTGCATTTGCTATATCTCCATATGCGTAAGCCGTCAATGATTTCAAATAAGGGAAGTAAGCTCCAACGTAGCTCGTGCTTCCTACTGACGCCGTTCCTATTCTATACGCATCTGCATCCGCAGTATCGTATACTGAATCCTTTGGATCTGCGGGAACAACATCCATGATAGTGAAGTACTTTTTCTTATCTCCTTCTGTCGCTTTATTCGCCAATTGAGAACCTACGTTGTAATACTTGTCTCTTCCGAATCGAATCAAATCCGTAGGAAGAATCATTGTGCAGTCTTCGGCAAGTTTGATCGCAGAAGCATATGCATCCATGTTATCCGTTGGATCACCAGTTTTCTTAAACGATGCATAATCTCCTATTGAAAGGATGTAACAAAGTCCACCACCGTTTCCAAAATAATTTGCAACAGACGGGTCCATTAATCCAGGTGTGTAAGCATCACCTAAGCTGTCTTGTATAGAAATCGAATACGGCGCTACATAAGTGTTTTTAGGTCCCATTACCGCTGGCACCCCTGGTGTTGTTACTACCCCTTCTGCATCTTTTACTTCTGCTACTGCTGGTGTAGTTTCCACTTGTACCACCTTAAGAGTAGGTTTGAAAATCACACTTCCAGTTGTATCCGCTCCTCCAAAAAACTGCTCATATTCCAAAGAGCTTTTAATCAGAATTGGTTCATGTACTGAATCGGAGCCTTTAATTTTTGCAAGAGGGTCTCCATTTTTGTCAACTGCTTTTTCCGTAAATCCAATGAACATTGGAACTGCCGTTGCATTTGCTACGATGCTCGATCCAAAAGAATTTTTCTCCAAGACGTACACACCGGGTGTTTTGTAATCTGCCATTTTGTTAAATTTTAGGTTATTGTTATTACTTGTTTTGTTCTATTAGGATCAGTTGTAAACCTTGGCTTAGGCTATCAGGAACCGACCCACTATTTATATAGTTGATTGCTTCATCGCAATTTATATACGCGTTTAAATATTCCATTTTTACTTCGGTGGAAATTTCTACCAGTTCGCCAGAATTGTATTCCTTGTTCAATTCTGCAAAAGCATTCAAAGCAACGATTAGTTGGTTCTGACAATCTTCCAATAGTGTTTTGAACGCTTCATAATCTTCTTCTAAGACAGCAGGAGCAAATAGCGCATTGTCCAATTCTATACCGTACTGAACTTTCATCATGTTCATTACCGTTTCAATATCCCACCATTTCTTGCGCAATTGCAGCGTGCTTAATTCTGAACGAACAGTTGTAACTGTATCCTCTTTTTTATAAACACTGCTTCCAGTAACATTGAATGCATCAATCTTTTCTTTAATTCGTGAAATGATTTCGATTGTGCTGGCAGACAAGTCAAGACTTGCTAAATACAATTGGCCCATACTTTTACTACCAGAGATTTTGCTTTTAAACTCTGTACAGAGCTCATCGAAATTAGCAACGGACGGTGATTCTGAAGTTTCTACGTCCTTCAAATAAGTACCAATTAATGCTATTAAATAATCAATAGAAGGAATGTATTCTAGAAGCCCAAAATCAGTAAGATCCTTCTTTAGTTTTTGAACCCCAGTAGGTTCGAGTGCATCAGGTTCCCCAACGGCAGTTCCGTAGCTTTCAATTAGTTTGGATTGAAGCTCTGCCATGATTACATCAGCCCCTTCGGAGTTAGGATTTACCGCACAAAACAAATTCGTAGCTACAGTTACCTTGGCAAGGATCTCTTGGGCAGGCTTGTACGCCAAACTCATGATTAAAATGCTAACATTCGAAGTATTTATACTGTCCGTTTTTGCAGAGATTTCTTTAATCACTGGAAGTTGAACCATCGATCCAGAAACAAGCGCATACTTCAAATCGTATCTGAGCAATGGAATTCCAGGAGCGCTAAACGTGTTCCAAAGTTCTATTTCATTGCGATCGTTGAAACCTTCAAGCAGTACTTGAACTTCATTGTCGAATCCATTAAATGCGGATTGCAGAAGATCATTGTTGTAAAAATAACTGAGAACTTGCTCGTAGCAGTCGAGTGCTAAACCGTACTTCTTAAAGTTGAAAAGGATCACTACATCAAGCGACACCTTTAAGTCTGGCTTTTGTTGAATGCCTGTATTTGAGTCTCTATTCGGGATTCCAAAAGAAGTTTCTCCTCGGATTTCCCGAGCCGCTGTACTACCAAAAAGAGCAATATTAATCCCTTCAGAAACCAGTGATTCGCCTTCACTTGTAGGGTCTACAAAATGCACAATAGATGCACCCTCTGAATCAAATCCAGAGTGCACGACGGCTTTCGTCACGGCATCTTTAAAGTTGTGTAAAATTGTATTCAGCATCCTTGTTATTTGTGCTCTTTCAAAAAAGTTAGAGTAGTTTTCTTATTCTTAAAATTGTCATTCATCGAAGCCCTTATGCCTATTCCGAATATTTGTATTAAACAGCCACAGAAACAGTGAAAGGATCGATATTTAAAGGGTTAAGCAGTTTTGTATGCGTTCTAATTTTTATATACTGCGAAGGGCTTTTCCCAAATTGATCTTTAAAACACTTGGTAAAATAGGCGGTGCTCGAAAAGCCTACTTCAAAGGCAACCTCTGAAACATTCGTTCTTTTCCCGTCTAATAATAGGGCCGCTTTTTTCAGTCTAAAATTCATGACCAAACGACTTGGTGATTGACCTGTTATGGCCTTCACTCTATTGAAAAACTTGGTTCGACTCATTCCCAAATCTGTGCCCATTTTCTCAATCGAGAATTCTTCATTCAAACTGTTTTTCCCCAAATAGGTCACAATTTCATTGACCAATTTTGACTCTTGATTAATCGGTTGAACCAAAGGAGCTGCGGAAAGCATATCGCGCTGATAAATTGACTGACTATGTGAAATAGCCCGAAGTCGGCCTTTGATCTTGGAAAACGAAACCTGATATCCCGATTTTTTATTTGTCAAACAATCAATTCCACGTTGTGCGCATTGAATGAGATCTATGTCTGAAATCGAACGTTTCTGAGGCCACCACAAAATCGAAAGTGGATTGCCAAAAAGATCGGGTCGCGAATCAACAATTTCTAGTGATTGTTTGAGGTTCGAAGCGATAAACAGAAACAAGTGAGGTTTAGCGTCAACGAGATTATCAAATGCAGGATTGTCGAAACTTGATAAGATTATATTGTAATGGCGTTTTAGCCCAACAAGAACTTCGCAACTATCAAAGTCGTCGCAAAAGATAAAAACGGTATGTTTTTCAGTTTGTTTAATGGCCCTTGGTTTGAATCAAATTCACCAAGTTGAAAAGAGATCTCGACTAGTCCTAAAAAAAAGACAATAGTGTGAATCCTCAACTGGTTAGATAATTGGTTAAATCACGAATAGGAAAATTAGCATTTAAGTCCTGAAGTATCAAGGGGCATAAGTGCCTGAATTTCACCTTGTAATTTTGCAACTAATACGTTACATCACTACAACATGTACATATATAGATCAAGTACATATATCATTTTTTTAAATAAGCTTTAATGCCTATTGAAAAAGACAAGCCATTAGAAAAACCCAAGGGAATTTCTTCAAAAATGAGTCAAAATTCAAAGAACTTATTGGTTGACAAACCCTTGAATGAATAAGTATAAATATCCAATGAAAATCAACTCTTACAACTTAAAACAAGTGTGCAATTAAATTAATTTTAGTGCGTCGAATCTATTTTAACCTTCATTAATCAGCACGATTAAAACTGGCAATTTTCGGGAAGTATTATAGCCTAAATATGGGTTGCAACATTTACCCTAAACGCAACTACAATAATGCGCAATCATTCAACACCGATCCAACCCTCTGAATATTAAAGAATTTCAAAAACCAGAAAAGAATTAGCGATAGCAATAAATATCTGCAAACTATTTCACTTGAAGCTTCTATTGGGTATTCCTTTAATTTTCGCAAAAACAATTGTAATAATCATCTGATAATTTCGTCTATATTGTAAGAGTAAACTTTTGTAATAAATACTTTCGCCCAGTTTTTATTACCAATATTAACTAAGCAGAGAAATTTGCCTTGCCACTATTCCTACTATATGAAATCCATATTATACGCATTTTTGTTTCTGCTTTTTCCGCTGCTATCGCATTCTCAAGACGGTACAGGCTCTAAGAAACAGCGGGCTGCGATTAAGGCCAATCTAGACAAAGCGAACAGGTGTAAGTTTTCTAAACTTGATTCCGCCAAAATTTACGCGAACC
>JAWUWJ010000051.1:0-14446 GCA_034111925.1 Crocinitomicaceae bacterium | reverse complement strand
AATCAATTGAACAGTAAATATATGAAATACAATTTTTTTAGACGTGTTATTGAATAGAATCGATTGGGAAAAACCTCACAATTTTTCCCAAACAGAACATAAATCCTTATTCTTGATCAAATTCTATTTTTAGAAAGTTCAATATATTAAAGTTTTTAACTTGAATAGTATAGCTGTGGCCGCCTACTTGAGTCGCTCTATTCATAACGAACTCCATCACAGGCTCAAGTATATTATTGCTTTTAACTTTGAATACAACCTCTTTTTTCGATGTTCCATCTTTTTTATTAATCTGTGCAATTTTCAACGATCGACCTTCAGTATAAATGACTTCAAACGTACTATCGTTGTCATGGAAAATAAATTGACCATAGTCAACATAAGCAAAGTGATTGTACTTCGGCATGCGTTTCAGCCATTCAATCTCTCCATCTTTGCTCGTTCTCATAATGATCAAATCACCATGAATATAGTTGCTATAAGACACACCATCATGAGCGAATTCGTAATAACGGTAACATTCACCAACCATAGTTGAGCTTCCATCTTTGTTAGTAACTACATGGTGAACGAGATACTCATACGGATCAAAGTATTCTCCATCTGCATGGTACTTCGTCACCATTTTTTTAATTCGACTTGAAGCATTATTTGTCAAATATTCAAAGTCAAATGGATGGGTAAATTGATCAACCAATTCTCCCTTTGATAAATCATAGAGCTGAGTGAAGGCTCCTGCAACGTCATCGTTCTTTTCTCCAATCGCTTTATAGAATCCAGAAATTAACAATTGATCATTATCATTAAATGTAAACTCAAAATCATTAATGTCTCTTTCAAGTTCATTCAATTGAATGGGGATCTCTATATGATTGTTCGTTTTTCTGTTCAACATATGGAATGTTGCTTTATCCAGCTCAACGTACTTGTTTTCAATCTCGCGAACAGAACTATTTGAAGCTATAAAAGAAAGGCCATTGTCATGAATAACTCCATTGAGAATTTGAAGTTTGTAAATTTTAGCGTTAAGCTTTAGATCTTCCTTATAAACAATTTCCAAATCGTCATTCAAGACGAAGAATTTAGCTTTCGTTTTGACTTCTAATTTATTTCCGACCATAGCCACTATTCCAAATTCACCCTCGTTATCAGGCGAAGAAATCACCATAACTTTAGATTTCATTTTTTTATTGTAGCCATAAGAGCTTATCTTTTGAGACTTTTTTATCTGAAACGAATTCTTGTCATATTCAGTAATGAAGATTTCAATCTCACCTGACTTCTTATTCTTGTTTTCAATAATATGAATTAATTTGGTTCCAATAATTTTTAAAATTCCTTGATGTTTGGCACTTAATTTATAGTCTGGTGTCTTTATCGGGATTTTACCAACACCTGCAAGATTCATGTCCTTGTCCCATTTGTTTATAGCGAATGTAGCGTCAGAACTATAGGTGTATTCGCCGTCATTACCAATAAACTCATGTTTAAATTCTCTTTTGATTTCTATTCCATCCGTAAAATTGAAACGCGCATTAAAGGCTTCTGGCTTTTGACTTTGTACATTAAAAATAAAGAGCAGAAAAAATAGTGCAATGGTGAATCTCATCATTTTATTTTTTTTACAAAATTAATTGAATCACAAGAACAAAGCTACGCAAGAATACGCGGTAGCTTGATTTAAAATTCCGCTTTAACCTTTAGTTTTAATGGCTTTTTACTGATCGGATGATCGAACTCTATATACTCAGCATGCAGATGCAATCGCACGCCTTTCGTTCCATATAAGTCATCACCAATAATTGGACAACCCAAACCATCTGTATGCGCCGCATGAACGCGAAGTTGATGCGATCTTCCTGTAATAGGGTAGAAGTGCACTCTAGTCGTGTTGTTTTCGCGCTCAATGACTTTGAATCGCGTTTTTGCAGGTTTACCGTCTTCATGACAAACAAGCTGCTTTGGGCGGTCATTGAAATCTTGACGCATTGGCAAATCAATGATGCCTTCATCTTGTTCAATAATTCCATCGAGAACTGCAACGTAGCGTTTCTTGATCGTTCGCTGTATAAATTGAGCCTGAACTTCCTTGTTGGCTTTTTTGGTTTTCGAAAGAATAAGAATTCCAGAAGTCGCCATGTCCAAACGATGAATGATCATCGGGCCTTCTGAGTTGGGGAATTTTCTATCCGCCCAATCTTGAACCGAAGGCAAATCCGTTTTTCCTCTCACAGACAACATTCCTTCTGGTTTATTAATAACGACGATAAAGTCGTCTTCAAAAACGATCTCAGGCGCTTTAAGTCCCGTTGGTATTTTCAATAATGGATTGTCTTCAACATCAAGACCAACCAGCATGTGATTAAGAATGGGTTCGCATTTACCACGACATGACGGATAATAGAATCCGTGTTTTCTAATTTCAGATTTTGGCGCGCGTCCCCACCAGAATTCCGCCATGGCAATCGGTTTTAAATCATTTTGATACGCAAACTGCAATAGTTTTGGTGCTGCACATTCGCCTGCTGCAGAAGGGGGAACTTTAACCGTTGTATTCTTAAAAATGGTCACAACGTTTTTCAATTTGCCTTTCTGATTCAAGAAATCATATTGACTAAAAAGTTTTTGCTGTAGATTGTTTGATTTCTTTTTACGGTCCTTTTTCAGAAAGTTGATTTTCTTCATCACTTCGGACAAACTACTCTGAGCGAGATCAATCTTGTCTTTCCACTCTTCCGTCAAAGTTTTTAATTGATGTTTATACCACACGCTTTCTTTCGAAAGTTCTCTCTCTAGTAATTTAAAAGCATCGCCTGTCATTTCAATATCGCCTTCCATTCGACGCATCTTTCGATCTGCTTTAGCAACGCGCATTGCTTCTCGATGGGCTTCAATTTCTATTTTAGACTTACTGACACACTCATCAGCGAACGTTTTTCGAATCTCAACTTCTGGATTGCTTAATAATTCAGCCGTTACTCTGTTGATCTCACTTAGTTCATCCATATCCCGAACGAAGAACCCATTCGGATCGAGCATGTCAAACACAGGCGGGACAAACCCCAAGTGCAAGTTTGAATTGGCAATTTTCCCTGAAAATGAAGATAAATAACCCAATTCGCCTTCCTTATTTTGAACGACAAGTACACCGAACATTTTTCCCGCTCCAGAATCCGTATCAGGATCCAAACCAAAATCATGGTCCCAATCCATTTCATTTTGAATGTAAGCCTGAAGTTCTTCTGCGGCGAGTACACTTAATGGATTTGGATCGTAAAAAAACGGATACGTAAATTTAGATGGAACTTCTAAGCCACTTATTGAAGCTTTGAAAGGCGTGAAATATTTATCGAGTGCTAAGATGGCGTTTGGTGTTTAGAATGAGAAGACAAAAATACGAGAAAATCAACAAGTATTACTGATAATAATAGGTTTGCAAACAAGTTATTTTTGTTGTTGCAGATTCTAAAATCATATATTTTTTCTCCAGAAATATTTGAAAAGTTTGGAAGAAAATGTGATCTCCAGAATTATGAATTGAGGATCGGTCATAAGGCTTAAAAGTCATTCTATCTCCATCGATTTTCCATATTGCTTTTGCGCTTCCTTTACCATAATCGGAAAGATGAATGGAGTAATCCTCTTTGAATGATATTTTATCACGATCAGGGCCAGGGCCTGAAATGAAACGTGTAGTATTGGTTAAAACCCTTTTAACAATTTGATTGTTATGCTTGATCTCAATAACTTGCCATCTATGATTTACAATTATCTCCTCTGTTGATTCTTTAGTCAAGAAAAAGATAATTATCAACACAGAGGAGACTAGGATTGCGGCTAATGTAAAGACAGCAACTTCGATTCGCATTTTTTTGAGGAATGGAATTTTCTTTGTGAATTTACCAAGTGTATTAAACAATTGATTTGACTTGTCAACGTCTGGATTACCATATCCTTTTTCTTTAAGGATTGCCATCGCTTTAGCAATATCAGGCTCTTGAACTTGAATACGAACACCGCCTGAAGCTGCAAAATAGATAGAGCCCGTTTGAGATGTTAGTTCATCCAACAAATGAACCTCAATATCTTCAAATTCAAGAAATGATTTAATCAAATGCGCATTCGTGAAATTCTGCTCCTTATAAACCGTAACCCATTCAGCCATAATTATAAGAAGTTAGCTTTGAAAGGTGCGAAATAATTATCGATTACTATGATGGCGTTTGTTGCTTTTAGCATGAGTAGACAAAAATACGAGAAAAAGATTGAGAATCTCATATCTAGTCCTTGGCATAAATATAAATGATGATTAGGATGATAGAAACGACTATCGCAACGAAGGTGATTATAGCATGCTCAACTCTCATGTTGTCGAAGAGTGAAATTTTCCGTGTCAATTTGGCGATAGCATAAAAAGGTTTATTTGGCTTTTCCCGGTGACTATAAGTATACCCTTTATCAAGTAATATTCTCGTGGCTCTTTCGATATCGGGTTCTCGAACTTGAATTTGTATTGCTCTAGGATTAGAATCGTAGTCCATCGGGAAGCCTTCGGTTATTTTATCCAACAAAAAGGCTTCGATTCCTTCAGCTTCAAGCTGTTCTATTATTATATCAGAAAAAAGGTAGTGTTGGGTTCTATAGATTGTTGTCCATTCCCCCATTACTTAATGAAGTTAGCTTTAAGCGCCTTATAAGTATCGTGAAGTGGCAGCCCCATTACATTGTAATAGCAACCTTCAATTTTTTCAACGCCAATGTATCCAAGCCATTCTTGAATTCCATACGAACCCGCCTTATCGAAAGGTGTGTATTTATCTACGTATGCAATGATATCTTCATCGGAAATTTCAGAGAAATAGACTTCTGTATGGCTGGAAAATGAATGTGCTTTTTCATTTGAGATCAAACTCACACCAGTAACGACAGTATGCTTAGAATTCGACAAACGCTTCAACATCTCAATGGAATCTTCTCGGCCCTTGGGTTTTCCCAATAGCTTTCCGTCGTGAATGACAACAGTATCTGAAGTCAATAGAATTTCATTGTCTAGTAAAGCCGATTTTAATGGTTCTGACTTCAACTTAGCCAAGAATTCTGGTACATCATCCAAGGCCATTGTGTCTGGATAGATTTCATCAACTTCTTTTATGCGCACTTCGACTTCGAAACCAAGTTCCTTTACCAATGATTGACGTCGAGGTGATTTTGAGCCAAGTACAATCTTTAATTTATCCATAAATAATAAGAAGTTTCCAGTAAATAGGAGAGAGGAGACCGAAGACCATTGCGAGTTTTATACAAGCGTTGATCATTTTATAGTTTGACTTTTCATTCGCTTTTAGCAATAGAATAAACGCGACAAGAATGAGTATGGTCGAAAGTCCAACGAGAAGAAATACGATCGGTTCGATTCCTTTGAATTGCACAAAGAAAAACACAATTGCAGCAATGGCCGAAAAGAGAATCACAGAAATGGCCAATTTCGATTTTTTGAATCCAAAAACAATTGGAAGTGTCTTCGCTCGAATTAATTCATCTCCTTCAACGTCTTCCATGTCTTTCACGATTTCTCTCGCGAAATTCAATAAGAAGGCAAAACCAGCCAAGGCGAAAGAAAGGAAAACAATGAATTTATCGCCATTGAATTGCTCAAAAGGATAGATAAAAGATTTTTGAGTATGGCTTTCCAACAACTGATGGCTCTGGTAAAAGTAAAGTCCCACCAAAAGCGGAACCATTGCGGTCAATCCTGCAATTAGAATGTTTCCCGTGAACAATTTACGCTTGAAGTACGAGGAATAATACCATAGAATATTAATCGAAAGCAAGTGGATGAAAACGTACCAATACGTCTCTAATTTCCAACTCAAAAAAATGGCAATGCTAAACGCAATGAAATTCAATCCCCAATGCGCGACAATAGCAACGCGCCGTTTAATGTATTTACCAATAATCAGTCGATCGGGTTTGTTTACCCTGTCTGCTTTTACATCGAAGTAATCATTGATAATATTGCCCGCTGCCGCAATTAATACTGTAGAAAAGACAAGGAGAAAAAAGTAAACACTTCGAACGCCAGTGTTTACTGAATATTCAACTGCTCCATTGAAATACCAGCCAAGACCGTACATGGTCAAAGTAATTATAAGCAAATTCAAAGGTCGTGCTAAACGAATAAAATGAATCATTCAGCCAATATTTTATATTCGGTACGTCTGTTTGCTTGATGCGCTTCTTCTCTTTTTTCTTCCGATGGTATTAGCGCAATTTCTTTCGTAGTAATAATTGGAATGGTACTTCCGTATCCTTTATATGTCATTCGTTCAGCTGGAACTTCCTTTGAAATTAAATAGGAATAAACGGCCTTCGCTCTGTTTTGAGAAAGGACAAGGTTATTCGACCCACGTACATCCGTATGTCCTCCAATTTCTATTTTAACCTTTGGATAGGTAGTCATGAATTCAACAAGATTGTTCAACTCAACAAAGGATTTCGGTCTCAGAGTCGCTTTATTTACATCAAAGAAAACGTTCGCCAATGGAATTCCTTCACTTCCTTCACCATTTAAAGGAACCATTGGGACATCCAAATGAATAGCCTCAAGGTTATCTGGGTTCTTCATGTCGAAGTTTTGCGTAAAGAATGCATATCCAGGATATTGAACATTTAAAGCGTATTCCTTATCCACAGGAAGTGGAACAACGAATTCTCCTGTTACAGGATCTGCTGTCGCTGACATTACTTCTTTTCCTGTAGCTAAATCAATCAATTGAAATTTACCTGGAAGTGGCTCTCTCGTCTTAATATCATAGACCAATCCTTCAAAATACAAGGTCTTCGTTGGACGCATTGATTCTGGCATTGTGAAATAATAAATGTCTAAATCACCGAATCCACCTTCTCGATTCGAAGCAAAGAAAGCAACTTCACCTTCCGGAGAAACCATCAATGAATTCTCGTCAAACTTCGTATTGATTGGATAACCTAAGTTTTCAGGCATTGACCAGTTTCCTTGATCATCCATTCGTGTCACATACAAATCCGATCCACCCATTCCAATGTGTCCGCGTGAAGCGAAATAAAGTGTTTTACCGTCAGGGTGAATTAAAACAGATTCTTCTTTCTTTTTTGTATTAATGTGATCTGGAAGTCGAACAGGATTGCTCCAATTGTCTTTGTCGTCTTTGTGAGAAACGTAAATATCAGAATCGTTCGATCCATTTCTTCCTCTCAAACCACGAATAAAATACATTGTTTTTCCATCAGCGGATAACGAAGGTTGCGTTTCCCAGTGCATTGAGTTCAGCATTCCAGGAAGGTTTTCAGGATTTGTCCATTTGGCACCCAATCGATGTGTAATGAATAAATCACAACTCCCGCGTCCATTTCTATTTGCGCCGTATTCTCCAGTTACATCAGGGCATCCTACAAAAACCAATGTTCTTCCATCGGCAGAAATTGTCGGAGCTCCTTCGTTGTTTACTGTGTTTACATTCGTCGGCATTGGAACCGCCGTCGCCCATTTATTTTGGATCAATTGAGAAACAAAGAAATCTTCTTGTTGCTTAAATGATTGACGAACGCGGCCATCTTTAATTCTTCGTGTAAATAATATTGTTTTTCCATCGACAGTAATTGTCGGGAAGTATTCCGGTTGCGCCGTGTTGATTCCAGGTCCAGCGTTAATAGGATCAAAAGGCAATGGGTTTAAAATGGCATCACGAGCAAAAATACAGTTGCGTCTTGTTTGACTTGCCACCGCTTGGAGCTCAGGACTCGCGCTTCGATTGTTCAAAAAGATGTCCAAGTTTCGAATCGCATTGTCATAATCGCTTGTCGCATGTTGTAAATTACCCAAGTAAAAGTAAGTGCTTCCGGTTCTCGTGTGGTTTGGATTAATCGCTAACGCTTTGACATAATGTTCAATCGCAGGTTGGTAATTACTCATATTCTCCTCAAATTCACCGGCCAGGACATGCGCTTCCCAGAAATTCGGTTCTTTGTCTAACGCTTTTTTTAGAAGTTCCAATCCAGCCGGAAAGTTTGGAGTATTCGTTCCTGCAATTTTGGATTCACGAGGAGCTTTCAGTGCCAATTCAAAATACTTAATGGCCTTTTTGTTATCTATTGAGTAGCCCTGCGACGTTGCACAATTAGTGAATGAAAAAAGGGTGAATAGAATAAATATGTATTTCATAATTAAGGTATGTTCATGTATTTATGTGTCTGCAAAGAAATGTTCCAATTCGGATTTTCCTTTACGTAGTCAATGATCTTAGACAAAAACCGTTCCTGTTTCGACCATTCGGGTTGGAGGTACAATTTACAATCCTTAGAAACTTTCGCAGCATGTTGCTCTGCCCATTCAAAATCTGATGGGTGGCTAATTATTACCTTAAGTTCATTGGCTTTTAAATAAGCATCCTCGACAGGTGCTTTGAATTTTTTAGGAGAGAAGCAATACCAGTCGATTTGACCTTTCAGTTCATAACAACCTGAGGTTTCTATAGCTACTTCAATTCCGTTTTCTTTCAATAGGTTGGTTAGTTCATTCAAATCGTACATACAAGGTTCTCCACCCGTGATAACGCAAAAATCTGTTTTGGTTGCGAGTACATTGTCAATTAATGACTGAACTGTTTGGTATTCATGGTCGCCCGCGTTCCAACTTTCCTTTACATCACACCAAACGCAACCCACGTCACATCCAGCTATCCGTATAAAATAGGCTGCTTTTCCGCTGTGAAAACCTTCACCTTGAATCGTGTAGAATTGTTCCATAATTGGAAGGCCTACTTTCACGTTATTTGAATCTGAAATCATTGGATCAAAAATACTAAAATTGAATTCATTCCTCGACTTTAATCAAGGTGTCTAAGTCATCAATATACAATTCAATTTTACCCGAGGTGTTTGTTTTGAAGTTTTTGGAAAATTTCACACCGTCAAGCCACTGATCACAACCAAATGATTTTCTCTCCGTCACCATTTGACTATGGGTTTCATCAAAAGCCTCCACTAGCGTAATCACCTCCGCGTTTCTCAATTTTATTTCTTGAAGGTCCATTCCGTGAAAAGGAGAATTTTCATCAATTTTATGAACGATCGTCCAAGTCAGCGGAAAGAAGTCGACATGATTAATTTGTAATTCCAAGTTATGGTACGTCTTGTTGAACTGACCCTTTTCAGTTCCCTGATCCATTATCAACAAAGTTTTAACATCAGTATTTAAAAGAATTGAATTCCGCTGATTCACCATTTTGAACATTACAGCTTTTCCATCTTCGAAAGGAGAAATCAGAATATTCTTTGAAAACTTGAGTTTACTTGAAGGTTTTGAAAATCGCCCATATAGAAGCCCCGTTATTAATGCAATACTTATTAGACCGATAAAAGATTCTAAAGTAGCAACGATATTCGATCCAAATCCAATCGGTGCCAATCGTCCATAACCAACAGAAGTTAAAGTTTGAGCAGAAAAGAAATAGGCGTCAAAGAAATTAGCCGTTTCGGGTTTTAGTCCAGAAATTTGATCCAGACCAACACCTAAATAGATCGAAGCAAAAATGGCGTTTATTGAAAGGTATCCTAAGAGTGAATAAAGAAAGAAACGTTTCCAAGAAATGTCGATTAGAAATTTGTAAAAATCCCGAACTCCACTGAAAGAACCATAGCGAATGATGTTGTACGAACCATCTTCGTTGATCATTCGCTTTACCTCATTTTCATATTTTGAACCTAATCCAGGATCTTTAGTTTTAGCCATGCGGCTAATTTAAGCATCAAGAGTTAATTTGACCTAACAATGAACCAATTCTCTTGCAATCTTCTGTGTTCCATTAAGAACATTCTCAAAGAAGTATTCCGCCTTGGTTTTTTTGTATCAATCGATTTCTCTGAAATTGAATCAAAAGTTTCTTTTATAAGGTCTAATACGTCAGAATCCAATAGTTTTTTTGAAGTTGAAGTATCAAAACTATAGTTCTCATAAACATCAATGATTTTATTTTTGCTGCTCAATTCTGCATACGTTGGATTTCGTTTTCGATCCAACTCATCCAGAAACGGAAGGAGTTTGGCACTCAAGTCTATGAAGTGACGTAAAATGAGAAGTGCCTCGTTGACGTTATTAATCTGTTTTACATTCATAATCATTTGGTTAGCTAGTTACTTATCTATAGTAACGTGCCAAGTTTTGCCCACGTTGGTCGAACCCGTGTTCAATTATCAAAATAGAGTTGCCAATTAACATTTTGAAGTTTTAAATGAAAACGTTTAATGCTATATTTGCCTAAATAATAAATCACTATATGAAAAAAATATTACTAATTACTGCGTTGACATTAACTTCTGGAGCTTTATTTGCTCAGCAACAGATTGGAAACGGAGACATGGAAAACTGGGCAAATGATGACGAACCAGACAACTGGAATAGTTTTTTGACTGCAGCTGGAAATTTTGCATTTGCTGCAAGTGATCAATGCGATGAATCTTCTGATGCGAGACCTGGATCTGCTGGAACTTCTTCATGTGAGATATTTTCAACAAGTACTTTTGGAATTATTGCAAATGGAAACATAACACTTGGACAAGTTCAAATGAACAGTGCTACGCCTTCGTCTGCTTCAAATCATAATAAAACGTTAGCTGGAGATACAGACTTCTCTCAAATATTGACAGATACTCCTGACTCAATCGTTTTTTGGGCAAACTTTACACCAAATGGTGGGTCTGGAAATGCGCGAATGAAAGCTACGATGCATACGGATTATGATTATAGAGATCCTGAAGATGCAGCATCTTCTGCTGAAGTTGTTGCTTCTGCGGTAGTTAATTATCCTGCCACAAATGGATGGGAAAGATTTGCTGTTGCATTTGATTATTCTGGACCTGCAAGTGTTAATGATTATATTTTAGTAACATTTACGACGAATGAGACTCCAGGTGGAGGAGATGCTGGTGATGTGGTACTTATTGATGATGTTCTGTTGGTTTACAACTCTGACGCCAATATTTCTGAATTAGATCCAACTGCAGTTTCTGTTTCTATGGATAATGTTTCAAATACTATTTCTGTATCATCTTTGGTTCAATTGGATGGTGATTATGCTATTTACAACACAATGGGACAAACGCTTCAGTCTGGAGTCGTTGCACCAAGTATTGCATTTGATGCGAACCCAGGTGTTTACTTTGTTCATATCGCAACTGAAAATAAAGTATACAAATTCGAAATTCTTAAGAATTAGAATTAAGTTCTAAAAAACCTTAAATTTGAAGGGTCTTGACATTGTCAGGACCCTTTTTCACTGCTATGAGAAACATCTTATTTTTATTTGCAATTGCTGTATCGTTTGCGACCAATGCGCAAGAAGGAATTTTAACAGGACAGGTTACAGATAACAACGACGAGCCTTTATTTGGTGCTTCAGTTATTTACCGCGCTGATTTCACCCGTGGAGACAATACCGATGATACTGGAACCTATTTTTTGAAACTCCCAGTGGGAAAATGTCGAATTATATGTAGATATACATCAATGGTAGCAGATACCTTCTTTGTCACAATCATTGAAGGAGATACCATTTCACGAAACATTCAATTGCAACCTGTTTATCAAGAAATTGACGATGTAACTGTTAAGGTAGGGAAATTCGATAAAGCGCTAGAAGATCAAACGGTTTCGATGGAGATTCTTAAACCTGAAATGATTGAGAATAAAAATACGAGAAGTATTGAAACGGCATTGGATCAAACACCGGGGCTGAACATCTTGGATGGAGAACCTCAAATTAGAGGTGGAAGTGGGTTTACATTCGGAGTCGGCTCGAAAGTAGCAGTTATTGTTGATGATATGCCTATGCTCTCTGGAGATTCAGGGCGACCAGAATGGGGATTCATTCCCGTTGAGAACATTCATCAAATTGAAGTCATTAAAGGAGCAGCATCTGTACTTTCAGGGAGTTCTGCTTTGTCAGGGTCGATTCATATTCGAACCGCATATCCAAAAATGAAACCCAAGACAAAAGTGAATGTCTATTCGGGATTCTATTCCAAACCCAATGTTGCAGGTGCAACTTGGTGGGACGATACACCGCTTATTAC
Organism: Crocinitomicaceae bacterium; assembly: GCA_034111925.1. Lineage (GTDB taxonomy): Bacteria > Bacteroidota > Bacteroidia > Flavobacteriales_D > Crocinitomicaceae > UBA4466. Next base: position 2,338 of record JAWUWJ010000051.1, on the reverse strand, counting down.
TGGTGCGAACTTCTTGCACTCTAGAAAAGTGAAAAATTGGGATATTGTGGTCGGTGGAAACTTAAATTACGATCATGGATACATGGGGCCTCCAGTTGAAGATTCAAGTATCCAAGCTTCTAATTTTGCCGACTCAATAACGAACTTTACGAATGATCAAATGGTCAGTAAAAGAGCGAGAGTGAATTTTAACATTCGTCACCGCTCAAAGAAATACAGAGGGATGAATTATGGCCTGAATGGAAACGCTATGATTTCTCAATCAAATATGGTGTTTGCTTGGTTGGGTGATTCTTCAAATTTATTCCGAGCCTATCCTGGAGCGATACTTCTTCAAGACCAATGGATTTTTCATTTAGATCCTTTCTTGAATTTAATGACCCAATCCAATGGAAAGCATCAATTCAGAGGTCGAATGTTGCATTCTGACAATCAAATGACTGCGAATCAATCAAATAAGGCGACAACTTTTTACGGCGATTACATGTTTAAAAAACGGTACGAGTCTTTGGTTGATTTTGACTTTATCGGTGGGATCACAGGGCAGTTTGTGAATTCTGATGCGAATATGTACATCGGATCAGGAAGTCCAAATAATCGGTTTTTAAATGTTTCTGCATATACTCAATTGGAGAAAAAGATTAAAAAAGTCCTGAATGTTTCAGTCGGTGGTCGAATAGAGTACTTTCAATTGAATGACTCGATAACAGCTCTAAAACCAATTTTCAGAGCAGGAACAAGTTTAAAAATTTACCAAGAGACGTATCTGAGAGCTTCTTACGGACAGGGTTTCAGATTCCCTACAATCACTGAGCGCTTTATTCGAACAGGTATTGGGAATTTCGGAGTATTCCCGAATCCAGATTTAAAGCCTGAAAGCAGCTGGAATGCCGAAATAGGGATCAAACAGGGAATTAAAATTGGAGGAGTATATGGTTATTTAGATTTGGCTGGATTCTGGCAAGAATATCAAAACACAATAGAATACATGTTTGGTTTTTGGGGCGATCCATCAGTTCCAGGTTTTGCAGGATTCAAATTTTTAAATACAGGTGAATCTAGAGTTCTAGGTCTTGATCTTTCATTTTCTGGAAAGGCTGACTTGGGAAAAAATGCGGTTATGGTGTTTATGACGGGTTACAATTACATCGTTCCAAAATCATTAAATCCTGATTTCGTTTACGGCGCTGACACTATTTTTTACCAGAAGGAATATTCTTTCAATACGACATCTTTAGAGCCTTCAAGAGGGATTTTAAAGTACAGGTTTTTGCACAATGTGAAGGCGGATGTTGAGGTGACATTTAAGAAGAAGTTCAGTATCGGTGGTAGCGTTAAGTATTTTTCTAAAATTGAAAACATGGATATCGTTATTCAGGAATTTGAAGAATTGACTGAAGGCTTGGTGTTCGTTCAAGACATTGAGTACATGGACTTTTATTTTGCAAACAGAAAAGGGAATTGGATTTTTGACGCTCGGGTTTCATACAATCTAAATGACCATCATAAAATTGCAGTTGTCGGATCGAATATTACAAATAATGTGTATTCATTGCGTCCCTTGAAAATCGAACAACCAAGAACGATCATGCTTCAATACACGTTTACTCTGGATAAGAACAAGAAGGAAGCATTGAAGATACCAACTGAATCAGCTGATAAAGCTCAATTGTAAGGAAATCCGTTTCAATCATAATAATTGTTGTACTTTTGTCGCGACTTTGGTTTCTCTAGGCTTGCTTAGAGAATGAAAAAAGGAATTCGGTGTAAATCCGAAACTGTATCTGCAGCTGTAAATACTAGAAGTCGATTTTAATACGTCACTGACCGTCACCTGATGGTTGGGAAGACAAAATCGATAAGGTATGAGTCAGAATACTTGCCCCAGTCAATTATTAAAGAGGACTTCAGATTAAAGTCGGATTTAGTACTGATCGCGAGCAGTACCATTTTCTCTTACCTGATTTTTTCACGTTTAACTTATTTAATTTATTTTACGATGAAGAAACTTTACGTTTTAGCAACAGCTCTAATTATCGGAGCAAGTGCACAAGCACAAACAATTGATTTTGAATCTTTTGGATTAGCACCAAACTCATTTGACAATGGCTCAAGTGGAACTGTTGGTGGGGAATTTGAATTCCTTGGAGGGGATGTAATTCTTACAAACTTCTATGACACTTCTTTTGGTGGATATTGGACAGATTTTTCAATTTCTAATATGAATGATGTTGTGACACCAGGATCAGGAAATCAATATAGTGCTTACCCAGGATCTGGAGTAGACAACTCTGAAACATTCGCTGCCCTTTACTTTAACGGTTTTATTACTGCTACA
>JAWUWJ010000050.1:0-31993 GCA_034111925.1 Crocinitomicaceae bacterium | reverse complement strand
TTAAAGTCCTATTTTAAGGCACAAGACATCTACATTAAGCAAAACGATACCATAGGAATTGCCACTACCAATTTTAATATTGGCGCCATTTATAGGCACAAAGAAGAATATGTGAAATCGAATAAATATTACACTTTAAGTCTTGAATTAAGGGAGGGAACGAACAATCCGAAGGGGGTAATCAACTGCTACAACGCCCTTGGAATAAATCAGAGAAAATTGAAAAACAATGCTTTAGCCTTGAGCTATTACAAAAAATCATTTGACTTATCAGAGCAGAGTCACGATACAGTTTTAATGATTCAGAGTTATATAAATCTTAGTGTAATCCTTACAGTTGATAGTAATCTAGTACCTGCAATTGTTCAAATTAAAAAAGCTCTCGTTTTATCCGAACAAATCAAAAACAAGGATGCAATTGCAAACTGTAAGAATCAACTTTCTGCAATTTACCTAAGACAAAATGAATATGATCTTTGTATTAAATACGGACTAGAAGCATTTGAACTTTATGAAAAGCGTAAGAATAATCGAAAAAAAATGAATGCCTCTTTGCGACTTTCATCGGCCTATAAAGCCAAAGGCAATTTTAAAAGAGCTTATGAATTTTTAAATAAACACAAGGTGTTGGTAGCTCAACTTACAGACGAGAACCAAACTAAAAGCCTCGTACGTATAGAAATGAATCATTTCTTCGAGAAGCAAAATGCTGCTGACAGTGTAGCTCGTTTTAAAGAAATCGAAATTACAGATCTTGAACTAAAGGAGCAGAAAGCTCAAATAGCTAAAAATGATGCCCAAAAACTGGTGCTCTACGGTGGCCTATTCCTTCTTCTTATTGTCGCAGGTTTAATTCTTAGAGGCTATATCAGAAAGAAAAAAGACAACGCAACTATAACTGAAGCTAAGGAAAAGTCGGAAGAATTGCTTCTCAATATTTTACCTAAGGAAACCGCCGAAGAATTGAAAAAATACGGTTCTGCAAAAACGAGAAGTTATGATTTGGTTTCAGTGTTGTTTACCGACTTCAAAGGTTTTACAATGATTTCTGAAATTCTAAGCCCAGAGGAACTCGTTGCTGAAATTGATTATTGCTACAAAGAATTTGATCGAATCACAACCAAATACACAATTGAAAAAATCAAGACAATAGGCGATGCATATATGTGCGCTGGCGGCCTACCTGCGGTAAGTAAAACACACGCCAAAAACACCGTTATGGCTGGGCTTGAGATTCGAGATTTCATGTTGGCGTATAAAAAAGAGAAAGAAGCCAAAGGACAACCGGGGTTTGAGATTAGAATCGGAATTCACACTGGGCCTGTTGTTGCAGGAATTGTTGGAATTAAAAAATTCGCGTACGACATTTGGGGTGATGCTGTAAACACTGCGGCTAGAATGGAAAGTAGCGGCTCTGTTGGTAAAGTCAATATTTCAAATTCAACGTATGAAATTATAAAAGATGATTTCGATTGTGAATACCGTGGAAAGGTAGCCGCAAAAAACAAAGGTGAAATCGATATGTATTATGTCGAAAATAAAAAGAGCTAATGTAAATCACCGTCCTTTAGGGAATCAGCACAAACTGATTGATACTTTCTCTATTCAAATTTTATTTTTGAAGACAAACCAAAGCTATGAAACACCTATTTCTTCCATTAATTATCACTCTTCTTGTTGCTTCATGCTCTAGCAAATCCGAGAAAAAAGACAACAACCCGAATACTTCAGATGAAGTTAAAGACGAGCAAATTGTTGAAATCACAGAAGAACCTGCGATTGATTCTCTTTGGAACTATTATGCTGGATCTGTTGGAACGTATGACTCACCTATCGTAATGGAATTAAGTTTCAATGGCACTGATGTAACAGGGAATTATTGGTACGCGAAACATAAAAAACGAATTCATCTCAAAGGTAAACTTGACTCAACAACACAAGAAGTAAAATTGGACGAATTCGTCAAAGGTAAAATTACCGGTCATTTTACATTTAAAGTTGAGGAAGATCAAATTCAAGGTTCATGGTTTAGTCCTACTGCGACAGCGGATTCAGAAAAAGAGACGTTCTATTGTGAAACAATGCATACTGCAGCCCAAAAGCACATGGCACCGACGTTTGATCAATATGAATTCGTCCACAAAATAGATGTATTCGACCCAGAGATTGATGATTTCAAAACAGAAGAGGTAACAGATTATTGTTCCATAACAAACATCGGAAACGATCGATTCATATTAATTTATGACATTCTTGGACACAATTACCACATGGGCTCTATCAGCGGAACGGGAAAATACTTGACACCAAAACTCGGTCAATTCAAGGGTGAGGAAGGATGTGAAATCTCAATTAAATTCTTTGACAATTATATTGTCGTTGAGGAAGAGCAGAATTGCAATTACTTCAAAGGACTTCGGGCTTATTTTGGAGGAACGCTTTCTAAAGTCATGAATTGATAAATGGAACGAATTTCAGCAACCCATAATTCATCATTCCTAACTCCTAATTCCTAATTCTATTAAACCATTCAGATTCTCGTTTCAACAAAGCATCAAACTTCTTAGGCTGCTCCAATTCAATAAACATTGCTTCGTTTAGAATCGGATGCATAAACTTCAAAGAAACTGCCGTAAGAAAAAGTCCTTTGTGGTTCATGATATTCCCTTCTTCTCCATACAATTTATCGCCAACAATTGGATGGCCAATGTTCTTGCAATGGATTCTCAATTGATGCGTACGTCCCGTTTTCGGAGACAATTCAATCAAGGATAAAAAATCACTCTTCACCGAATTCACACTTTCGATCAATATCAATTCCGATTCAGACTCTTTGCCTTCTATCGAATCTTTTATTATCATCAATTCCTCTGGTTTTCCTTGGACAATCGCTCTGTATTTCTTCTCAATTGCTTTCTCCTCAAACATGGATGAAAGCTTCCTGCGCGCAGTCGCCGTTTTGGCCAACAGAACAAGTCCACTCGTTGCTGAATCCAAACGATGGGCTGGTTTCGCCCATTTGAGCGCATCTTCTTGAGAGGAAAGTTTTATTGAATTGACCAAAGCATTCTCCAATGTGCGAAACTGATTTCCGCTCACAACGAGTCCAGAGGGCTTATTGACAACCAAAATATAGTCATCGGAAAAAACCACTTCAATATCCAATGGGAACTCTTTTGGAATTCGATTTTGAGGATCTACATATTCAATGATATCACCTTCCTTAATCCAAACACCTGACTCCGCTCTTTTTGAATTGATCAATAATTCTTTACGCTTCAGCGATTTCTTAACTGCATTTTTGGTCATGACTTGAGGGAAAACCCCAATGACATAATCAACCAATCGAATGGGTGCATCAACTTTAAGAACAGTATGAGAATGGATCTTTATCACGCTCCGAAGTTAACATGGAAGTTCTGTTCTTACTAATTCTTAGTGTAAATTTTAAGATAATTTTTCAGAGTCAATATAAATTGGATTTCATTCCTGAAAAACGATCTAAATGCCTTATCTTTAAGACAATCAAACACTATTACTACATGAAAAAAATTGCAGCGACAGGCTTTTTTACCTGCTTAACCTTGCTCAGTTTCTCCCAACAAAACACAGTTTCCACTGGCGGAGAAGCTTCGGGGTCAGGAGGAACGGTTAGCTATTCAGTTGGTCAAATTGACTACACCAATAGCCTAGGATCGAATGGATCGGTCAATCAAGGAGTACAACAACCTTATGAGTTTTATGAACTGGGAATTAAAGAAGCCTACTTCGTGAATGTCTCACTTTTCCCAAACCCATCGAACGAGTATATCATTCTTCAATTCGAGAATTTAACGAACGATTTAAGCTATGCATTGTACGATTTGAATGGCAAAATTGTCGTTGAGGGAATCGTAGAAGCCATCGAAACTCAAATCGATATGCGCACCTTCGCAACTGGACAGTACAACCTTGCAATCAAAAACGCAACCAACAATATTCAATCAATCAAAATCATTAAAAACTAATTATGAATCGATTTCTAACAACTGCCCTTTTTATATCAGTAACAATGATGTCATGGGCGCAATCACCACAAAAGATGACCTATCAAGCCGTTGTGCGTGATGGATCGGATCAACTTGTTTCAAGTTCGGCAATTGGAATGCAAATTAGCATTCTTCAAACTTCACCGACTGGAATTGCTGTTTATATTGAAACTCACGCTCCTTCTACAAACGCCAATGGACTGGCAACGGTAGAGATAGGCGGTGGAACTGTCGTTGCAGGAGCATTCGCTTCAATCGATTGGTCAAATGGGCCTTACTTTCTTAAAACGGAAACAGACCCAACCGGCGGAACCGTTTATACAATTTCAGGAACATCACAACTTCTTAGTGTCCCTTACTCTTTGTATGCTGAAACTGCGGGAAGCGTTGCCATTGATTTGGTTGACGATGCAGATGCTGATCCAGCAAATGAAATTCAATCGCTTCAATTGGTCGGTCAAAACCTGACGATTTCAGGAGGAAACACAGTTACTTTAGCAGGCGGAGGAAACACTTTAGACGAAGCCTACGATCAAGGTGGTGCAGGACTCGGAAGAATCATCACAGTGGACGCAGGTGAAATAGAATTGATCAACGGAGTGGCAAATGGAATTGGGCTTCGCGCGACAACAACAAATACTGGAGTTGGAATTTTAGCGACTTCGACAAATGCTGCAAACGCGTTCTCTCCGATTCAAGCGAGTACGAATGCGACGAGTGGCTTAACTTCGGCAATTGTTGGTAGTACAACTGGAGGCGCTTCTGGTGTTTCTGGACAAGTTGAATCAACAGCTACAGCAGCTCAGGGTGTTTATGGTAACAACCTTAGAACAACTGGCGGTTATGGAACGTATGGAATTGGACACAGCGGAACGGTTGGCGAAACGAACTACCAACTTGGTTTTGGTCTTTACGGAAGAAACTACGATGCCATCGGCCCAATTGGAAATGCGGTTGGAACTTATGGAATGGGGTATGTTGGCGTTTGGGGAGATCAAACAGATCCTCTTGGATTTTCAGTATACGCAAATGGTGATTTTGGTGCTGCAGGGACTAAAGCGTTCTCTATAGATCATCCATTGGATCCTGAAAACAAGTATTTGAGGCATTACAGTATTGAATCGAATGAAGTATTGAACATGTACAGAGGAACAGTTCCTTTTGACGCAAACGGAGAGGCTGTTGTAACAATGCCAGATTACTTCGATGCAGTGAATGCTAATTTCAGCTATCAATTGACACCAATTGGAGGATACGCTCCCTTATTCATCAAGGAAAAGCTAAACGATGGTACATTCGTGATTGCTGGAGGAACTGTCGGCATGGAAGTGTCTTGGTCGGTTTACGCTGAAAGAAACGACCCTTACTTACAACAGCATCCAGAATCAAAGCAAGTTGAAGTGAACAAAGAAGAATGGAACAAAGGAAAGTACTTGCAACCGGATTTATACAACCAACCGGACAGCAAAAAAATTGTTAAACCTTTGGAGACGGGAGATGTAACTCCAGAAAGAGGTGTTGAGCAAAAACAAATTGAGTTAATCGAAAAGTAACTCGACTCAGTATTCTGAGTAAAAAAACAACAATAAAAAACTCCCTCACGAATAAATCGAGAGGGAGTTTTTTTTTATTAAATCAGTTATATCTTATCTCACTTTGAAGGTAACTCTTCTGCTTTTTGCTAAAGCCAAATCTTCGTCTGCCTCAATATCTTCTTCAGTAACATCAGGATTTGGAGTCTCACTTCCTTTCTGAGAAGCAATTAATCTTCCTTCTGAAATTCCTCCTGCAATTAGATACTGCATTACAGCTCCTAGACGTTTTCCATCCATATCAGCGTAGTAATCGTTCTCCATTGCAACTTCGTCCTCCATTGCATTGTTGTGCGCCATTATTTGAAGTTTCATCTCAGGGTTCGCTTTCAATTGCTCAATGATGAAATCCAAAGATCCCTCACCTTCTGAGTTCATTTTATCTCTACCGAATGCAAAGAAAACTTGGTGCTCTTCAATTTTATCCGAAGTTGTCATTTCCTCAGTCATTTGGAAAACCTTCTGATAAATTGTAGTTGAATATGAATCACCAGCTTCTTCAGCCGCACATTCACATCTTTCACCTCCTGCGCTGTTCAACAATTGAACTGAAACCTCATCAAGATAATAGTAAGCCGCAATAAGTTCTTTTACTTTCACGTCTTTACTTTTCTTCATTCTCTCGTACTTCGTTTCATCATCAGACAAGAAGTTTCCAAGCATAATGTACTTTTCACCACCTGTGGCAACAAATGTTCCACAAACTTCCGTCCAGTTGTAACGAGCATTCATAATCTTCATGTTATTATTGAAGTGAACCACACTCGGCTCATCAATAATAGGAAGCTTAGCGTCTGTACCTTTTGGTTTTTTCAAGAACAATGCTCCGATATTATTAGAAGCATACTTTGACGCTTCTCCAAGAGACACATTAAATTTAACACAGTACGTCATTCCTTTTTTCATAGGAGCTTCCAACTTACTCATGATGTAACTTCTAGGAACTTTATTCCCATAAGAATAGCCAACAATTCCAGCGTAATTGGACCCTTCTTTTGGATCTTCAGACCCATACATATTTTTTGGAACACTCACTTCTGGAAGGTTACTAGAAACGAATAAATCTGCACGCACACCCGTTGGAGATGTCCATCCTCTTGCATTAGCAATCGATCCCAATCGCTTTACTTTTTTATCCGTAGACTCAAAACCTGGGTTTGTAACCAAATTTTCACTGTCTTGAGACGAAGCAAAAAACGACAACGCCACGAAGGTCATTGTTGAAATTGCTTTAATTCTGTTCTTAGTAGTGAATTTCATAACTTTTAACTGTTTTAATAAATGTTTTTACCTTCTCAGGATCAACGTCCGGATAAACACCGTGCCCTAAATTAACAATATGTCTTTTACTTTTAAAAGAATCTAGCATATTATTCGTCAGCCTCTCCACCTCAGAATGTGATGAATACAAAGCACATGGGTCTAAATTCCCTTGCAAAGTTCGTGTTTCTCCAACCGTCTTTCGGATGGTCTCCATTTGCATGTTCCAATCAACGCCAACTGTGTTGCAATTCATTTTAGATAATTCTACAATAGAATTGTAAGCTCCTTTGGCAAATAATGTCACAGGAACTTCAGTAATCGCCGAAGCAATTCTTTCCATGTATTTCAATCCAAACTCGGCATATTGTTCTTTTCCAAGAATCCCCGCCCAAGAATCAAAAACCTGCACCATGTGCGCGCCTGCCTTTATCTGAGCTTTGATATATCGAATAGTCACATCTGTGATACTATTAAGCAACTCGTGTGCCAAACTAGGATTTGTATAAAGTATTTTTCTAGATTCAGAGAACGTTTTCGAACCTTGACCTTCTGTCATATAACAGAAAATTGTCCATGGAGCACCAGCAAAACCAATCAATGGAACTCTACCATCGATCTCCTTACTTGCAATTCGTATTGCCTCCATTACATACCCCAATCGATCTTCAACATCGAAATCAGTATCTATAGATTTCAATTGTTCTTCAGTTCGAACCGTTTTTTCAAACCAAGGTCCTTTTTTCTCAATCAATTGATATTCAAGTCCCATTGCTTCAGGAACCACCAAAATATCTGAGAAAATTATTGCTGCATCGACATCAAGGATATCAACAGGTTGCACTGTTACTTCAGCTGCACGCTCAGGCGTTTCCACAAGCTCTTTAAATCCAGACAGCGAACCGCGAACCGCTCTATACTCAGGAAGAATTCTACCTGCTTGTCTCATTAGCCAAACTGGATAACGTTCGATATCCTCTCCTCTAGCCGCTCTTAAAATTAAATCGTTCTTCAAATTCATTGCGGCAAAGATAGTAAATTGGATTGTTACCTGTATATCGCTAGCTAGGGATTATTCGATTGTTGGACAATTTGATCGTTAGATTGTTATAGCGCAATTCGTTTGGGATCTATTTAGAGATTCCTTGCACCAATGCCAAGTCCATAAAGTAGTTGTCTTAGTGGTTAAATAAATAGCACCCTACGATGTTACCACTCAATCTCATCGCTACCATTCGATTCCAAATAGGAATTGGCCTTAGAAAATGGCTTACTCCCCCAAAAACTTCGATACGCTCCAAGTGGAGAAGGGTGCGATGAACTTAAAATCAAATTTAGTGAACTGTCCACAGACTCGGCTTTCTTAATCGCTCCGTTTCCCCATAGAATATAAACAACGCCTTCTTTTTCACTTAATGCCTGAATGACAGCATCCGTAAAAGTTTCCCATCCTTGTTTTTTATGACTGAGCGGTTCACCCTCGCGAACAGTTAAAATAGCATTCAACATTAAAACTCCTTGCTCTGCCCAATGGTTCAAGTCTCCATTTCCCGGTGACTTAACGCCCAGGTCGGATTCCAACTCTTTAAAAATATTGATTAAACTTTTTGGCAATGGCCGCACATCTGGCTCCACAGAAAAACACAATCCATGGGCATGTCCTTTTGTCGGGTAAGGGTCTTGTCCTAAAAGAACAACTTTCACTTTATCAAAGGGACAGGCTTCAAATGCACGAAAGATTTGATTTTTCTCCGGGAATATTGAATCAGGAGTTTTTTTGTATTCGTCATTGACAAAAGTTCGCAATTGTTCAAAATAGGGTTTTGAAAATTCTTTTTCAAGTCGATTTTTCCAAGATGATTCTATCTCAACGTCCATATCACGAATTTATAAAGAAGCATTATCTTTATGCCCATGAAGTACTTTTTTTTTATCTTGATTTCGATCTCTTTTATTTCTTGTGATTCTACAAAAAACGATGAAGACCCACTAAAAACAGACAAACCAGACGATGCTCCTGTTGGAACATTGGAGGAGCAAATGACGCGGAAAATTCGTTCGGAACTTAATATTTCAGCGATAGAAAAGTACGATCTTAAGATCTATAAGGAAGAATTGAATCGAGATGACAGCACAGATTGGATCATTACAGTCAATCTTAAGGACAGAGCAATCAATGAAGCGATCAAAAGTGGTAAAACAGCGAAAATGGCAGAAATCGGCTTTCTTGGGAACTATAATTACTTCTTTTTCGTGGATGGGAAAACAAAGGAACTTTCTGACGGAGTGGTTGTTCCTTCTAGCGCCAAAGCTGAATTAATTATTGGTTTTGAAAACATTACATCTCAAGAACACAAGGATTTTGTCGTTGATTATAAAATTCGAAATTCGAGAAGAAGACGGTTTTATATGATCAATTACAAGTCACCTTTGCAAGTTTGTGAAAACGTTATTTTTTACAATCTAGGATTGGAAGGAAAAGAAACGGAATCGTATGTTATTGAATATGTAAACCATGCATCAAACGGTTCGAATGACATCGTTGTTTATGAAGGCCTACTGGATCAAATTAAATTCGAGTCACCTGAAGATGTATATGATGTTGTCCCGGAAATAACTGCGACAGAGCGTATTGATCGAGTTTGGCATTATAGTCCATCCCAGAAGAAATACTATATGGTCCAAAATTAGAAGGTCGCTTTCAGAGAAACAATAAAGTTCAATCCAGGTGCTGAAATACCCGATCCTAAAGTACGGTACAATTGGTTCGTTATATTTTCCACTCCCGCATTTAAAGCCAAATGTTTATTGAAGAAGAAGGACCCTTTTAAATTCAAAGTATACCAAGAAGGCGTAAAGGCCATTCCATTTTCATCTAAGGCATACGAAGCATCTTCTCGCTCTATCAATGGCAAATCACTATTGCTAACTTGTGCATGATATACAGCATAAAACTCGAGGCTCAATTGACGGCGCTTATAACGCAAAGCAGTTCTACCGAATAATGGTGCAACATGCGCTTTGGGGAAGTATACTGCGCTATCAATATCCAATTCTATTCCTTTCTGGAAACTGATTGAACTAAACAATGACAGGCCTTTGGCAAGCGAAACCTCAAATCCTCCCTGAACACCATAAACGTGTGCATTACCTGTGTTTTGTATGGCTTGAACTTGACTTAGCACTCCGTCGTAGAGAATACTATCCTGTCCATTCAATGTATAATTGGCCCGCACTAAGTCGTTTTGTAAGTACGTATAATAAACCGCCGCATCGAGCTTTAGTTTTGCTTTAATCGACTTTACAAATCCCAATTCTACATTGTAGGCGTGCTCAGGCTTTAAGTTTTCGTTTGGAACAACAACACTTCCCGGTTCTGAATCAAATACTTTTCCCAAGTCATCAATGTTTGGCGCTCTAAATCCCGAAGATGCGTTGAAATAATATTGCGATGTTTTATCCGGATGAAAGACCAATCCAATACTTCCATTCAATGAAGCATTGCTATTGACCGTTGACGCAATTGGATAAGGAAACAAAGTTGTGTCAAAATCGGCATTGATGTAATATTGACTGAATCGCACTCCAGTATTCAAGATCCAAGTATCGGTTAAAAAATGTTTTAAACTTGCGTAAACCCCGTAAGCTTGCCACGTTGAACCGTTTGGATATCGAGGATTAATTTGCGTTGAAGTTCCATCATCATTTGCTCTAAAGGCGTTTGAACTTACTTTATTATAGATCGCTTCAATGCCATAAAATAGGGTTGTTCTTTTACTAAAAATCTTATTTAAATCAATATTCAATGAAAGAGCATCCACCTCTTCAAGCTGTCGACGGATGTCTGAGCTTCCAAACCTTCTATCGTTTCTGCTTTCCTTAAATCTTTGATACGCCAAAATCGTTCTGAATTCATCAAACATCTTGGTTTTCTTATCCACAGTAAATGCCAATCGATTCATCATCCATTCTTGCGGACCGTAATACCATTCTTCGTAATCCAAGTTTCCATCGTTGTCATCATCCAATGTAAGACGGTCATAACGAGGAGCATCCTTCAAATTGGTCGAATAGTTAAATCCGTAATCAATTCGGAAATGTTCTTTCACTTGGAATGAAAATTTCTGGATTGCATTTATTTGGTCATAGCCTGTATGAACTTGCTTTCTCGGATTTGGATTTACAACCGTCACCCCATTCTCTTGATAGGTTGGCCTTAAGAAATGATCATCGCCATACTTACCTACCGTTAAATCACCGAATAAAGAATAAGACAAAGCGGTTGTTGAGGCAAATTTTCGCGTACCGTAACTGAAATCAGCGTGGCTTGAAAATTCACTACTCGCACTTGAATACCGACTGAAAATATTTGTTTTCACAAATCGTCTGACTGAATCTGGAGAAAATTTCGCTTCCTTGGTTGTGAAATCCATTACACCTCCGATGGCATCACTTCCGTACATCACAGAACCGGGCCCGAACAATATTTCTACATCTTCCAACGAATTGGGATCGATCGATAGAACGTTCTGTAAATTGCCTGATCTAAAAATGGCATTGTTCATTCGAACACCGTCGACAACAATCATTACTCGATTTGTTCCAAAACCTCTCAATTGAGGCGAGCCTCCAGCCAATTGACTTTTTTGAATAAAGACATATCCACTTGATTCCAATAAATCGGCCGTGGTTTGCGGACTGTACAAGTCCAAATCCTTTACTTTTATCTGAGTGATTCTTCCTGGAACCTCTGCCTTTTCTTGCTTCCATCGGTTCGCAGTTACATCAATTCCATCAAAATCCAATTTCATATCAGAAAGCTCAACGGTAACAACTTTTTTCAAATCTGCGACAGAAAAGTAACCTGTGGAATAACTTGAGTAGGAAATTGAAATAGAATCGCAGGAATAGAATTCATTAAGATTGAATCTTCCATCCAAATCTGCCAATATTTGAATAGACAAATCGCGGCATTCAATTTTTGCGCTTGGAATGTGTTTTCGAGTAAATTGATCTAGGACTGTAATCTCCTGTCCAAACACGAATTGAAACGTGAAAGCGAAGCTTATAACCAATAGATATACCCTTAAATAACTCACTGCTGCGAAAGTACGATTTGTACAGCAGGCCGCAATGAATGTGCCAAGAATTAATCAATTAACTTTGTAATAATTATGGACGTTGAATTCAAGCACACAAAAACATACCGATACCAAATAATCAATCCTTCTCCGTCGCCTAGAATCGTAATCTACGTTTTGCATGGCTATGGACAATTGGCAAAATTTTTCATTCGGAAATTTCAACATTTACCGAAGGATATAATGATTGTAGCTCCGGAAGGGATGCATCGATTTTATTTAAAGCAATCTAGCGGACGGGTTGGCGCCTCTTGGATGACAAAAGAGGCGCGGGAATCTGACATTTCTGACAATATTGATTGGCTAAATGAATTGGACAGGCAACTTTCTGAACAGTATTCAATTTCAAAAAGAATATTACTTGGTTTTTCACAAGGTGGCGCGTCAGCCGCGAGGTGGGAATCTTTAGGTGCAGTTTCATTTGATGAAATGATATTGTGGGCTTGCGTATTCCCACCTGATTTGGAATTGAACATTGAGGCTAGCAGTGTGAAAAAGCCTTATTTCGTAATTGGAATTGAAGACGAATTTTATACTGTAAATCAGCAGAATGAGTTGATTTCATATTATGAAACGATGGGGTACAATTGTATTCGATACAACGGAAAACATGATATTCATAATGAAACTTTAAATGAAATTATTCGTCAAATGAATTAAAGTAAATATAGTCGATGTAGTTTGGCACAATTTTAGATATTTGCAATGGAAAATCATACAACATGAAATTAGTACTTACATTTTTTACCTTATTAACGTTCGTTTCTTTTGGACAGGACACTAAATCTCAAGGTATTTTAGATAATTTATCTAAGAAAATTAAATCCCACACTTCATTTTACGTGGAGTTCAGCGCGAACATCAAAAACACTTCGACTGGTACAGATGAAGATGAGACTGGTAAAGGATGGGTTAAAGGAGACAAATATTACGCTTCTTTTGGTGACAATACAATTATCAGCAATGGTAAGAAAACGTGGACAGTTGTCAAGGAAGAGAAGACAGTTTACGAAGCTGATGCAGATGAAGAGGATGACGACATGATGAATCCTAAGAAGTTAATGACAATCTGGGAAAGCGGTTTCAAAAACAAATACGGAAAAGAAAAGCAATTGAATGGTGAAGCTGTTCATGAGATCTATCTTTACCCTAAAAGCCCTGGAAGTGTTGATTATCATACGGTAGTCCTTTACATTTCGAAGACTAAAAACGAATTAAAGAAAGTTCTTTTAAAAATGAAAGATGGAACGAGAATGACGTATCGCTTAACAAAGTATACAGCGAATCCTGAAATCAACGATTCTAAATTCATTTACGAAGCAAAAAAATATCCTGGGTATACAGTAGTTAGAGATAACTGATCTCGAATTAGGTATTAAAATTAAAAGCCCGCTGATTTAAATATCAGTGGGCTTTTTACCGTTTAATAAATCAGGTATTTGTTGCAATAATTTTAGGTATATATTCCTAGTCACACATAAATTATAAGCCTTAAATTGTAATGCCAACAAATAGTACTAACTAAAATACCACAGGATATGAATGACCCTAAAAAGTCGAAGGATAATGAATTCTTTGATTGCTCAAACACGGACGAACACGCATATGTAGCTTCGTTATACGGCAACAGAAAGACTGTTGTAGCAGCATTTTTAAAAGACAAATGTGGGAATGCTTCTATTCAGCTCTCAACATTTATGGATGTATATGAACTGATTGAATTAAAACTAGGTTACCCACTTCCTTTAAAAAGGTTGAAGGCTAATAGGCCAAAACTGAAGCTATAGCCTCATCCAATCTAAGCTTGGGTAAAAATTGCTTTTCTAGGTCTTCAGCAAAAGGAACTGGAGTATCCAAAGAAGCAACTCGTTTTACAGGAGCGTCTAAATATTGGAAACAGTTCTCAGAAATCAGCGCAACTATCTCACCACCGATACCACCGGTCATACAATCTTCGTGCAGAACGACAACTTTGCCAGTCTTCTTCACAGAATCGTATATCGTCTCCGTATCTAGAGGTAGTAGCGTTCTGAGATCAACAATTTCAATGCTTTGATCGGAATGATTTTCAGCGTACTCTTTCGCCCAGTGAACGCCCAATCCATAAGTTATGATTGTGAGGTCTGACCCTTCATTTACGACTTTCGCTTTTCCAATTTCAACTGTGTAATATTCAGTTGGAATTTCTTCGCGAATACTTCTGTATAGGAACTTGTGTTCGAACACCATTACCGGGTTTGGATCTTCAATCGCTGCGGCCAATAAACCTTTGGCTTCATACGGATTTGATGGAAATACTATTTTCAATCCTGGCGTATGGAAGAACCACGCTTCATTGCTTTGTGAATGGAAAGGTCCAGCAGCTGATCCTGCACCTGTAGGCATACGAATAACAACATCTGCGTTTTGTCCCCATCTCCAGTGCATTTTGGCAAGGTTATTTACAATCTGATTAAATCCACACGTTGCAAAATCTGCGAATTGCATTTCAACAACTGCTTTCATTCCCGCAATTGACAATCCTAGTCCTGCCCCAACAATTGCAGATTCACAGATAGGCGTATTACGCACTCTATCTTTTCCGAATTGCTCAACGAAACCTTCGGTGACTTTAAATACACCTCCGTATTCGGCAACATCTTGCCCCATTATTATAAGGTCATCGTATTTTTCCATTGATTGGCGCAAACCGTCTTGAATGGCATCCACCAATCTTCTTTCGGTTGTTGCACCAGAACCTTCTTTAACGACTTGTTTGTAATCGGTAAAAAGGTCAGTCACTTCGTCTTCCATTGAAGGAACGATTGCCGGTTCTGCATATGCGATATCTAAACCGTCTTGAATTTCTTTTTTAATCTCTTTCGTGTATGACTCTTGAATCTTATCTGTCAAAACACCCTCCTCTTTTAAGAAGCTAGTAAAGGCATCAAGTGGATCAAATGCTTTCCAATCATCTTGCAATCCTTCTGGATAATATTTCGTTCCAGACGCTTCTTCATGACCTCTCATTCTGAAGGTCATCAATTCAAGTAAAACTGGTTTTGGATCTTTTCGCATTGATTCTGAAATCTTACGAACTGCAGTAATCACCTCAAGAATATTGTTTCCATTCACTTGAATCGCTTCCATTCCATATCCAATCCCTTTGTCGATGAATTGCTCGCATCTGAATTGTTCAGACGATGGCGTTGAAAGTCCCCAACGGTTATTTTCTATAGCAAAGATCACAGGTAGGTCCCAAACAGAAGCTACATTTAATGCTTCGTGAAAATCTCCTTCACTCGCTCCACCATCTCCGGTGAATACCAATGTTGCTTTTTTCTCATCTCTAATTTTAGATGCAAGTCCTACTCCACCGGCCAAAGCCAATTGAGGTCCTAAATGCGAAATCATTCCGACAATATTGTATTCCTGAGTTCCAAAATGAAAAGATCGGTCTCTCCCTTTTGTGAATCCAGACATCTTGCCTTGGAACTGCGCAAAAAGCCGGCTCAATGGAATGTCTCTGGTTGTAAAAACACCTAGGTTTCTGTGCATTGGGAAGATGTACTCGTCACTTTCCATTGCTAGGGTAGTTCCAACAGAAATAGCTTCTTGTCCCCAACCTGAAAACCATTTGGTTATTTTCCCTTGACGAAGAAGAATCAACATTTTTTCTTCGATCAATCTTGGCTTTAGGATTCTCTTGTAAATCCCAAGAAGTTCCGCGTCATCAAAACCTGTACGATTATACTCTATTGTTCTTTTATCAAGGACAGCCATAGTTCAACATTGTTTAAAACAAATCTAACAAATAGATCATTTCACTGTTAAATTAATCGGCATTAATTATCATCGATAAATCGCTTTAAATTGCTTTTTCATACATTTGAGTATGAGAAATTTATTTACCATCGCAATTCTGTTCCTATTCATATCGAACAGTTACGCTCAAAAAGTATTTGAAGTAGACAGAGAATACAACGCAGATGTAAAAGTTTTTGTTGTGGATCGGGAATACAATGCCGATTTAAAAGTTTTCAAAGAAGACCGGGAATACAACGCTGGCGATAATGACGGGAAATGGTTCTTTGTTGATCGGGAATATAACGGGGAGATCAATGTGTTTTTCGTTGATAGAGAATACAACGCAGACATTAAGATATTTTATGTTGACAGAGAATACAATGCTGGGTGGAGCGAAACAGACAAAAAGCACTTCATGGTTAAATAGCGTATTCCTTCTTAAAAAAGTCTGAGAAATTAAAAAGCCCGAGCAATAAATGCCCGGGCTTTTTTTCAAAAATATATTTGATAGGAATTAAACTACTCCTTGATCGATCATTGAATCAGCTACCTTAACGAAACCTGCAATGTTTGCACCTCTCACGTAGTCAATTGTACCATCGTCATTTTTACCATATTTAACACAAGCTTCGTGGATTGAAACCATGATCGCGTGTAATTTTTCATCAACTTCTTCTCTTGTCCAATTGTATCTCATTGAATTTTGAGACATTTCAAGTCCAGATGTTGCAACACCTCCAGCGTTAGACGCTTTTCCTGGTGAGAACAATACTCCAGACGATTGGAATGCTTCGATTGCTTCTGGAGTTGTTGGCATGTTAGCTCCTTCTGCAACGGCTATAACACCATTTGCAACAAGTTGAGCAGCCTCTTCTCCATTCAATTCATTTTGAGTCGCACAAGGCAAAGCTACATCTGCTTTAACACTCCATGGACGAGAACCTGCTGTGAATGTCGCTGAAGGATATTTATCTGCGTATTCAGAAACACGACCTCTTCTTACATTCTTCAAATCTATGATGAACGCCAATTTCTCAGCATCAATTCCATCTGCATCGTGAATGAATCCAGAAGAATCTGAAAGTGTTACTACTTTCCCTCCTAATTCAGTTACTTTCTCACAAGCGTATTGAGCAACGTTTCCAGATCCAGAAATAACTACTGTTTTCCCTTGGAACGAATCACCTTTCGTCGCTAGCATTTCTTTTGCGAAATAAACAGTACCATAACCAGTTGCTTCTGTTCGGATCAAAGATCCTCCCCAGTTCAATCCTTTACCTGTTAAAACACCAGTAAATTCATTTCTAATTCTCTTGTATTGTCCAAACATATATCCTATCTCTCTTCCACCAACACCGATATCTCCAGCAGGAACATCAGTATTAGGACCGATATGTCTAGAAAGCTCTGTCATAAAAGATTGACAAAATTTCATTACTTCATTGTCTGATTTCCCTTTTGGGTTAAAATCAGCTCCACCTTTACCACCTCCCATTGGAAGAGTTGTCAAAGAATTTTTGAAGACTTGTTCGAATCCTAAGAATTTAAGAATTGACAAATTTACAGAAGGATGGAATCTCAATCCACCTTTATAAGGTCCAATTGCTGAGTTAAACTCAATTCTAAAACCTCTGTTTACTTGAACTTCACCTTTATCATCCAACCATGGTACTCTGAACATAATTGTACGTTC
Organism: Crocinitomicaceae bacterium; assembly: GCA_034111925.1. GTDB lineage: Bacteria > Bacteroidota > Bacteroidia > Flavobacteriales_D > Crocinitomicaceae > UBA4466. The sequence goes on along the minus strand of JAWUWJ010000050.1, from coordinate 14,493 downwards.
TGGCTCAACCATTCTTTCAAGAATTTTTGCGTTCTTGTACTTAGGTGTTTCTTCGATCACCGGTATAACAGCTTCTGCGACTTCATGTACAGCCTGTAAAAATTCCGTTTCGTGACCATTAGAAGCTTTCACTTTGTCCATGAAAGCATCAATTTGTGATTGATATTTATTTGACATTTAAATTTGGTTTATTTCAGGTCGTAAATGTAAATAATTTTTAAGTTTCATAAACATTTTGTTAAATTATGTTTGGAGTGCTAAATCTGTTAGTTGTAAGAACTGCTCCCCTCAAAACATTCAATTACACACATTGATAATTCTATTTACGTTAGATTTGTATAACAATAATGAATGCAGAGTTAAATTTCTTACAATAGGGAGCAACTTATTTAAAGTCACCCCGTCTAAGAGATTGAAAAGAAACAATTTTTTTAATGAAAAATACAACAAAGGCCCTAGCCACACTATCATTTATCTTCACGAGTCTTATGGCGGTGAATGCGCAAACGACAGTTTGTGTTGGAACAAGTGCCACAGTTTGTGCGGGAAGTTCTGTTACTATTCAAGATTGTGGAGGTGCAGGAACTGGAACCGGAACATCAGCAGTAATTCTTACGAATCCATCGTCTGAAAATTTAACTGATGATAACTACACTGGTGTAATCAATATTGGGTTTCCATTCGACTTTTATGGAACTACATATACGCAATGCGTTGCAGGTTCAAATGGAGTTCTATCCTTTGACTTAGCGAAAGCGAATGGTTACTGCCCATGGGCCTTGGGAGGAGTAGCCCCTCTTCCAAATGCAGCTTTTAATGATGCAACGAATGCAATTATGCCCGCATATCACGATATGAACCCTGTAGCTGCGCCTAACGGCGAACTGCTTTATCAAACGCTAGGAACGGCTCCAAACAGACAATTTGTTTGTCTTTGGAAAAACATGATCGCTTTTGGTGGTGGAGGTGAATGTACTTATATGGCTGTAATAATATATGAAGGCTCTAATAATTATGAAGCACATTTAGGTATTAAGCCAGTTGCTGGTGGTTGGAATGGCGGTCTCGCAATTCAGGCATCGCAAAATGCACCAGGAACAGTTGCAGCTGTAACTCCAGGTAGAAACAATCAACAATGGTCAGCAATTCAAGACGGTAAACTTTGGACTCCTGTTTCTCCAATGAACACTTCATCTTATGCGATAAGTACAATACCTTACGTATTTGTTTTAGATGCTGTTGGAGCAAATTCTATTGGATGGGCCGATACAGAAGGAAATGATTATCCATATAATGCTGGAAACTTGGTTATAAACCCTGTTTTACCAGCACCACCAGATTCAATAGGGTACTTTATAACAGTGGAGGCTTGCTCGAATCCAGTTGGTACATTATCAGATACAACTTGGATTACACCAGTAAGTTCTAGTGTAACAGCATCAATGACAGATGATATTTGTTCATCAGGAATTGGAACTGTTACAGCAACGCCTACAAGTGGAGTGGCTCCATATACATTTAATTGGCCTGGACTGGGAAATCAAACAACTCCAACTGTAACCGGAGTATTTGCTGGAAACTATACGGTTCAAATGTGGGATGATTTGGGATGTATGTCAACTGCGAATATTACTGTAGGAGATACTCCTGCTGCTTTTCAAGGTTCCATGACTGTAATTTCTTGCCCTGGCGGAAACAACGGAACGGCATTTGCTGAAATGATTCCAATGTTAGGAAATATTTCATATCAATGGGATGATCCTTTATTACAAACGACGCAAACTGCAGTTGGTCTTTTAGCAGGACAATACAATTGTACAATTACTTCTGACATTGGTTGTTTTGGAGTAGTAACTGTTGATGTTCTTGAAATCCCAGCTTTGATGGTAAACATTGCAAACCAATCAGACGTTACTTGTAACAGCGGAAATGACGGAATAATTGAATTAAATGTTACTCAAGGAACTCTTCCTTATACATTCTCTTGGGACAATTCAGCATCAATGACAAACATTGCGACAGACTTATTTGTTGGCGCACACTCTATAGATATAACTGATGCTAACGGATGTATGATTAATATTCAAGGTTTACTTGGAGAGCCTGCTCCATTGAACATTACGCTTATTACAGCGGATACTCAAATCTGTCCTGAAGATGATATTCTTTTACAAGTTACTGGAGCTGGTGGTTCTTCTCCTTATACCTTTACTTGGACTGAAAACGGAACTGATATTGGAACTGGAGATCAAATCACAGTTGATCCTACAGTAACCAATACTTCATATTGTGTTGTTTTGTCTGAAGCTTGTGGTTCGCCAACAGTTGAGGAATGTACTCTGATCTACTTCCCTACTCCAATAGAACCTAGTGCTATTCCGGATGAGGTTGAAAAATGTGTACCTGGATATTATGAGTTTATCAATACTTCAACGAATGGTGGAGAGATTGCAACAACATATTGGGACTTAGGTTCACTTGATTTATCAATGCTAGAACCAGGAAACGACTCTATCTCATTGTGGTTCGATATAGTAGGAACATATAATTTGAAAATGACAGTAACTTCAGTATACGGTTGTGTTTATGAAGATTCTATTGCTGCAATCATTGAAGTGAAGCCAACGCCAACAGCAGACTTCTTCTTCTCAACGAATCCAGCAACGATTTTTGAAACATCAGTATTCATGCAAGACAAATCATCATTTGATGTTGTGGCGTGGGATTGGTCTAGTCCAGGTTCATTGCCATCAACAAGTTCTTCAGAGAGCCCATCGTTCGATTTCCCTGAGGGAATTGTAGGTGAGTATCCAATAACATTGGCTGTAGTAACTGAAAGAGGATGTGTAGATACTATTACATATATCTTCCACGTTATTCCAGATGTATTGTTCTTCGCTCCAAACACATTTACGCCAGATGGAGATGAGTTCAACCAGTATTGGAAACCTGAAATTTCCGGAATTGATATTTACGATTATGACATGTTCATCTTTAACAGATGGGGAGAATTAATTTGGGAAAGTCATGATCCTTCAGTTGGATGGGACGGAACTTACAATGGGAAACCAATTCAAAGTGGAACTTACGCCTGGAGATCTAGAGTTACTAATCTTTATGATGATGGTAAATTAGAATTCTCTGGATCAATTAATCTGACACGATAGATTACTTCACATAATTAAACTTAAAAGAGGCCTTGGTTAAATCCAGGCCTCTTTTTTTTATGAATGGCATTGCATTTGTAATACACTAAAAGTTATTAAGTTTGAAAAAAAAAGAACAAATGAAAAAACTATTCATACCACTTGCATTAATCGCGACAATTTCAATCTCATCTTGTGAGGTTTTAGAAGAAGTTGCTGGAGCAGTATTATCAACTGATGGAACAGAAAACGCTGAACCAAGCTTGACTGAAGGAGAAGTAGTCTCTGGATTAAAAGAGGCTTTAAATGTTGGAATTAAAAATTCAGTGAACCTGACATCAGTAACGGATGGCTTTTTAGGAAACAGTGAAATTCGTTTGCCATTTCCTGCAGATGCGCAAAAAGTAAAAGACAAAGCACTGCAATGGGGCTTAGATGGTCAAGTTGAAAAATTTGAAACAACGTTAAACAGAGCTGCCGAAGAAGCGACTAAAGAGGCATTGCCTATTTTCAAAAGTGCAATTCTTGGAATGAGTATTCAAGATGCTTTTGGAATTTTAAGAGGTGGCGATGGTGCTGCTACGAATTATCTTAAAGGTGCAACTTCGAGTGCATTAAAAGACGCATTCAGACCTAAGGTTGAAGCTGCGATTGCAAAAGTAAAATTGACAGAGTACTGGAACCCAATTATTACAAAGTACAACTCTGCAATGACGCTTACTGGAGGGAACAAGTTAAATCCAGACCTTAACGATTACGTAACAGAAAAAGCAATTGCAGGTTTGTTCGTAATGGTAGCGAAAGAAGAAAACAAAATTCGATTGGATCCAATTGCTCGAGTGACTGATATTCTTAAGAAAGTATTTGGAAGCTTAGGGAACTAGGAATAACATACATTAATAAAAAAGTCCTTCTCGTTTACCGGGAAGGACTTTTTTATTGCGCTAAAGCTTGAAATTGTATACTTTTAATACTCACTAAAAAATACCTATGCAATATCCAGCAACTGAACTTGTTCTCGACACCAATGGTCACGTGTATCATCTTGGACTATCTATAGACAATGTTGCTGAAAATGTAATTCTCGTTGGCGATCAAGGCCGTGTGGATCTGGTAGCCTCATTTTTTGATTCTATTGAGCATTCGTCCCAGCACAGAGAGTTTGTTTGTAAAACTGGAATGTACAAAGGGAAACGAATTACTGCTCTTTCCACAGGAATCGGAACAGATAACATTGATATCACAATCAATGAACTGGATGCACTTTATAATATTGATATTGCGAATCGAGTTGACAAGAAGGACTTCACTTCCTTAAACCTTATTCGAATTGGTACTTGCGGTATTTTGCATCCTGAAATCCCCGTTCATTCATTCATCCTTTCAACGCATGCGTATGGCTTGGATAATGTTGCCCACTTCTACGAAATTGAATTTAACGAGAAGGAAAAAGCATTGAATAAGACAATCACGGATCATATTGGATTGCCAGAAGGAATTCACACGTACACCACAGAAGCGTCGAGTGGATTGTTTAACAAGCTCAGTTCGGATAAAACGAAAGAGGGCATCACAGTGACCTCAAGTGGGTTTTATGGGCCTCAGGGACGTCAATTGCGCTTAAAGAACAGAACAGCAGAATTGAATGACAAACTGACTTCGTTCAATTCTGGTGGGCACCGAATCACAAATTTTGAAATGGAAAGTTCGGCGTTGTTTAGCTTGGGCAAAGCGCTTGGGCATGAATGTGCTACTATTTGCCTTGGGATTGCGAATCGACCGACAAAGGAATTCTCAGCGGGGTACAACGACGACATGCTTGAGTTGATTGAATACGTTCTTGAGCGAATTTAATCGGATTCAACAGGTCTATAGATATACAATTTCCCTTTTTTAATTGCGTCTAACCTCAACTTTGACGAACCCACTTTTCGACCAAACTCTGCTGAATTTTGGTGGAGAACAAGAATTAAATCTTCTGAAATCACTTTGTGAACGACAGCCGTATGGTGTTTCATCTCTTCATTGTAAGTGGCATTGCCATCTTCCCATTCTAATTTAATCTTCTCAAATTGAATAATGTCTCCGGGTTTGATACAGTCTTTTTTCCAATTGATGAGTTCGCCGTACACTTCAAACTTGTCCCATTCCGCATCTGTTTCATCGAGAACGTATTTGGCTAAATCCCAGCATTCTCCACGATCAACTTTCTTTCCGATCTTCTTCTTCGCGAGCTTTACAATTTTTTTGTTTATCTCGGGAATGGAGTCACAGTCTTGACTGAATGAAAATGGGGTGATAAAAAGAAATAAAATGAATATGATACGCATGGTGTTCTAACGTTAATTAATAGTGGATATTTTGTTGATGAGTGGTTTAGTTCGGGTTTATTTTTTAACCGCGGAGGTGCAAAGAAACTTTAATAAACATGGCACAGGCGCAAGGAATCTCTAAATCGATTCCTAACGAATAACGGTCTAATTTTCGAATGATCGAACGATCACAAAACTTCCTTTAAAAGACGCTCCACCTTCTCTTCACTTACCTTCATGATCGTTTCAGAGAACATTGAAGATTCATCCAAAAGATGATTTTCAGTGCTTGAAAAGTGAATGGCATCCGGTTGAACCTGATCTCTAATCTTGGCAATATTCGATGTATTAACTCCACCTCCAGGCATAATTTCAATTCGATTCCCAGCATACGCTTTCATCTCCGTTAAAATCGAAAGTCCGAGATCGACGTTTCTTGCCAGACCAGCCGAAAGGACACGATCAACTCCTAACTCAATCAACGTATCTAGAGATTTTCCAAACTCAAAAGTATCGTCAAACGCACGATGAAAAGAAACCGTCATCCCCTGCGCTTGTTCCATCATCAATCCAATGGCTTTTTCGTCAATCAATCCACGTTCATTCAATGCGCCAATAACAACACCTTGCGCTCCAATCGCTTTGCATTCACGGATATCCCGTACCATTATTTCGATTTCGTCATCATTGTATCGAAAACCACCCGGTCGATGGCGAATCAAAACATGTGTTTCAACTCCATAAGCCAAGGCGTATTCAATTAACCCTGGCGAAGGTGTTATTCCTCCTTGTTCCAAGTTTTGGCACAATTCGATTCTCGATAAATTATATTTTTTCGCCAGTTGAATTGCTTCAATCGACGCTGCACATAATTCCAATTCCATAGCTAGTTTGTTCTTAAAAATTCTATTTCATCAATGAATGTCCATGGGACACTTCCCGCTCCGCCACTTCCTGCTGGAATTTCATCCATTGGCTTAATTACGAGTTTGATGAATTTTGATTTGGTACTCGGAAAAGAAATTTGATTCTGCCTATCCTTAAACTCAATTGCACTTCCTATTTCCTTCCAATTTTCAGAATCATCCGAAGCATATAATGTCACCTTTTCTGGTAAATAAATCCACATACCATTGTTGTCATTAAATCCGATTTGGAGACCATTCACTTCTTTAGAACCATCCATATCAACAATCATTTCGACGTGATTTTCGTTGAATCCCAACCAATCTGTCCCCTTGAATTTTACACCTGCTGAAATTCCATCTACTAAGTTTAAACTTCCGTTGTGATCGAATTTTGGATGTGGAGGCGTCACCAATTCAATTTCCCTTCCCAAATCACCAGAAAGATTAAAGTGATACATCAAAGTCTCGTTAAAATTATCTGATGTCAACATAAAAGTCATATCACTGTCCCCCTTTCCTGAAGATCTTTTTAAAGTCATTGTATCTTGAACAATAATTCTTGACCCCATATCCACATAGGATTCATCATCTCTAAATTGTGTAGAAAGCAAGTACTCTTCTGTTGATTGAGTCCCTTTGAAATTAACATTTAACCCTTCTGACGCTCTTCCAATTTTTAGCTGAGGATAATGTATTGAATTGGCAAAATTGACATTGTGAAATTTCAAATAATCTTCATGATACTTCAAATAGGTATCCAGAAACACATCGTATTCTGGTTTATTTTTACACCACAAACTTTGGATCAAAGCCAATGCCCGTGGAAAAACCATGTACTCCGCGTGATCCATCGAGGCAATGTATTCCGTCCATAAATTAGCTTGTCCACCTAGAATGAACTTCTCTTGTTCTTCTGTCAACTCTTCTGGGACAGGATCGTATTTGTAAACTTTTTCCAAGGGTAAATATCCGCCAATTGCCACTGGCTCTATGTCATGCGTGCTTTGGTAATAATCGAAATAACAATATGCAGTAGGCGACATTACAACATTGTGTCCTTGCTTGGCAGCTTCAATTCCACCTTTTTCTCCACGCCAAGACATTACCGCTGCGTTTGGAGACAAACCACCTTCGAGAATTTCGTCCCAGCCAATTAATTTACGGCCACGTTCCGTTAAAAACGCATCAATCTGACGGATGAAATAACTCTGTAATTCATGTGTGTCTTTCAATTTGTTTTTCTTGATCACCTTTTGGCAATACTTGCATTCTTTCCACCTTTCTTTTGGTGCTTCGTCGCCTCCGATGTGAATATATTCGGACGGAAAGAGTTCCAGAACTTCAGTTAGAATGTCTTTCATGAAATCGATTGATTCAGCCTTGGAGCAATAAACATCGTCGAAAACTCCCCAAAGACCAGGTACAGGTTGCAATTCTTCTGTACATGAAAACTCAGGATATGCGGCCAATGCTGCTCTACTGTGTCCGGGCATTTCAATTTCAGGAACAACATTAATAAATTTTGTATTCGCATAGGCGACAACCTCTTTGACCTCTTCTTGGGTATAAAAACCACCGTATTTTTCGGTATCGTATTTACGCGGTGAATCGGAAAAATGGCCAATAACTGTACTGTCCCTAAATCCTCCAATCGATGTCAGTTTTGGATACTTTTTAATCTCAATACGCCAACCTTGATCGTCCGTTAAGTGCCAATGAAATGTATTGAACTTGTACAAAGCCATCAGATCTATAAATCCTTTGACTTCCTCAACATTAAAGAAATGACGGCTTACATCAAGGTGCAATCCCCGCCAATCGAATCTCGGTTCGTCGTTGATAAAACATTTTTGGATCGAAAGCTTCCCGTCATTTTCAACAATCATTTGAAGCAGTGAATTTACTGCATAGAAAGCTCCTTCATGCGATTTATAGGCAATTACGATATTACTCGCGATGTTCATTTCATAGCCGTGTTCCGCAGTGTGATCGATTTGCAAAAATTTTAAATTTCCAGCTTTACCTGTTCTGCGTAAAACAATAGATCGCGCCGCCAACTCCTTTTCAAGGTAGTCGTAGGTCGTCGGCATCATTTCAGGAGCATTAATCGTTAAAGTGTCAGGAACGATGAAATACCCATTGATTGGTAAATACCCCGAAGGCGTTGGAATTACTGGGCATTGCGCAATAGTAATTGATGCCAATAATACAGACAGAACAAAAAGGATGTTTTTCATACCCGCTAAATTAGAAAGCTGAATCTTTAATTTACCATTAAAGGGTAACTAATCGCGACAAAGCCGTCGGCAATAGTTGTCTCTTCTATTGGAATTCCAACGAAATAAGATTGACTCGTTCGGGCCACGAACAGTTCACCTGGCTTTTTAACATTTAACTGCGCAACCAATTCTGGCATCAATAATGATCCATCAATGTTTGTCATCGTGCTATACTCTTTCTTTTCTGTCCAGTATGCGTTCACAATCGATTGAAATTCTTCTCCGCCGTTGTATCGAGTATAAATGTCATTGATTTTGCGTTTCCGCTCTTCGTCCGTTATTTGAGTTCCATCGATAAAGATGTATTGAAACGTATACAACGCAACAGTTGTATCCTTTAGAATAACGTAACGCGTTCCTTCAATATCTACTTTATTTCCAACTAAAAATTCGGATTGTTCTTTGAGCTTTTCAAGGTTTTCGTAGAACTGTAAGTCGTTTACAGAATTGAACAGATGGATATTCACAGCACTGTTCTTTCCTGCATAATTTCGCATTTCATCAGCAGAACGCAGTGCTTTTAAATTGGCCTCATGGTCAATGTTTTGATCATTTCCGACATTGGCAATTTCCGGATAAACCAAAACATAGTGCCCATTTATTTTCTTAGGCTCGTCTGTAACCTCAACAACGTAATGCCAACCGAGCGAATCATCTGAGCATTTAAAAACATCTCCATTCTTATGTGTAATCAAGGCATCCCTAAATCCTTCTGCCATGTGATCCGGATCAATCCAACCCAAATCACCAGCATTTAAGTTCTTATCCATTGAGTACTTTGCATGAAGATCTTCAAACGCGTCCCCGTTACTCAGCTTATTGACAATTAAATCTTGATTTTTTTTAGCTTGACCATCGTCCAATTCAAACTCATTAATGAATATGTATCGGCAGTGAAAAAGTTCTTTCTCACCAAGTGCGACTACTTTCAAACGGTAAAACTGCATACCGAAGCTATCCCCCACTTTGAGTGTATCCTTCATGTCAATATAGGTGGAATTCGATAACTCTTCATGTAAAAAGACAACAGTCACTTCTTCAAATTCATCGGCATAAGCTTCCGCATCTTCAAGCGAATTTATCGAAGCAATCGCATCTTTATGATTCTGAGAAAAGGAGAATAACGTTGCAGAAAGGAAAAGGAAAAGGAGAATATTTTTCATTATTGGTTTAATGTCATTTGTGTAACTGTCAATATAAAGGCAGACGTATAACTTTCATGCATATCTAAGTTACAAATATTTTGCCAAGGATTGATAAATGCCTTTTGGATCGCTGTGCTTTTGATTAATTCTGGATTTAAGGGAATTGAATCAATAAAAAAGGCTCAAACCATTGCTGATTTGAGCCGATCTTTCTGGTTCGTCAGTTTTATCTGACATTGGCCAAGTTCAAATACGAAATTGCGAAGAAGGCATGCACAGGATGCGCCGCTTTTTCAACAATAAGTAATCCAACTTGATCCTTGCTTCCTACAATTTCCCAATTTGATTTTTTCCCTAATTCTAATGCGTCTTCGGCCAAGCTAAATTTTCTCTTTACCGATTCTAACGGTTCTGGAGAGCTTGTAAATACCGCCGAAGTATGCGAATACTTCTTCTTCAATGCCCAAAACGATTCTCCTGCATCCATTTTTTTGGAAATCTGTCCAAGCATTAGATTTGCCGTTTCTTTTGATGTCTTTGATAGATCAAATGTGATCACTTGAACATTGATTATATCAATTATTGAGTCTTCGATCAATTTTGTCGTTCTTCCGTAAAATGTTCTTGATGTCCCTACATATTTGGAAAGATCAGCAGTGTCGATATCATCAAAAAAGATGACATCCTTTTCTGCATTTAATAAGGATACGCTTACATCTCTAAAACTTGCCGCATATTTATTTGCCTGGTCAACAGTTTTGATCGCGCTAATATTCTCGCTGTGATTTTGAGAATAACAGGAAAAAATAGAAAGACATGCAAGCGAAGCAAGTAGCATTTTCATAATAAGGCGAGTGTTTTCTTTAATATAGTTTATTCTGTCCTCAGTTGAAATATTCTGCATTCATAGTTTTAAACACTATGATTGGTTTATTAACAGTTCATTAACTATTCACTTGAGAGTCAGTAGTAGTAAATTCATTTAAAGTAGACCGCAAAGAAAGCAGATAGAATTGATTTACAATAAATTGTAAGCTCTTTTTTATCAACAATTAGTTAGAGTTGTCATAGAATTTAAATTCTAGCCCGACAACCGAATAAAAATGCATTGATTCCATTGTATAGATATATTTAGTAAATCCCAAATGCGATTCTGGATTTACATTCAATAGATCAGGATGATCAATAGCGCATTTACTCAAAAGGTCGTGATCAAATTCTTCAATACAGTAGTTATAGATCTCGTTTCTTTTTGTGAAATACTTCATAATAATCCGTTCTTCTTCTGAAGCTAAACTATCCACATAATAATCTCCACAATCCCAAATGACTGACTCTTCGGGTTCAACATAAGGAGATAATTCTTCTAAGCGTTTAGAAATAAGTACGGTGAAATCGATACATTCACAAGGTTCTTTGATGTCTACAACCTTCACATTTAATGGATCTTCGTTACCACAAGAAATAACACAAAACAATAAATTTAGAAAAACTAAAATCTTGAACATAGAATCGTAAAAATCTTTCAATTCAACCCTTAGTTTTGATTACATGTTCCGTCTATACTGCCCACCTACCTCAAATAAAGCATTCGTAATCTCACCCAAAGAAGCGTATTTACTCGTTTCCATCAATTGTTCAAAGATGTTATCGTTCTGAATTGCGGCCCTCTGAATTTTTTGAATCCCATCAGCTACTTCTGTTTTAAAGGAGTTATTCAATTCCTTCAACATTGTAATCTGATATTGCTTTTCTTCTTCGGTTGCTCTAATTACTTCTTCCGGAATCACTGTTGGCGATCCTTTTGAACTTAAGAACGTATTCACTCCAATAATCGGGAATTCGCCTGTATGCTTTAATGTTTCGTAATACAACGATTCTTCTTGAATCTTAGATCGTTGGTACATCGTTTCCATTGCGCCAAGAACTCCACCACGTTCAGTAATTCGATCAAATTCTGTCAATACTGCCTCTTCTACTAGATCGGTCAACTCTTCGATAATGAATGAACCTTGAAGTGGATTTTCGTTCTGCGTTAACCCCAACTCACGGTTGATAATCAATTGAATTGCCATTGCTCTACGCACCGACTCTTCAGTTGGCGTTGTAATTGCTTCATCATAAGCGTTCGTGTGCAATGAATTACAGTTATCGTAAATAGCGTAAAGTGCTTGCAACGTTGTTCTAATGTCGTTGAAATCAATTTCTTGAGCATGCAACGAGCGACCAGAAGTTTGAATATGGTACTTCAATTTCTGAGCTCTAGGATCTGCTCCATATTTTTTGTCAAGAGCTTTCGCCCAAATTCTTCTTGCAACACGTCCGATAACTGCATATTCAGGATCGATACCGTTTGAAAAGAAGAACGATAAGTTAGGTCCGAACTTGTTGATGTCCATTCCACGGCTTAAGTAATACTCGACGTACGTGAATCCATTCGCCAATGTAAACCCTAATTGCGTAATTGGATTTGCTCCAGCTTCCGCGATATGGTATCCAGAAATGGAAACTGAATAGAAGTTACGAACTGCATTTTCAATGAAGTATTCCTGTACATCTCCCATCAAACGCAACGCGAATTCAGTTGAGAAAATACATGTATTCTGTGCTTGATCTTCTTTTAAGATATCGGCTTGAACCGTTCCACGAACCTGAGTCAGTGTTACTTTTTTAATTTCTGCGTAAACATCAGCAGGTAAAACTTGATCTCCTGTCGTTCCCAAAAGCATCAATCCCAATCCGTCGTTTCCTTCAGGAAGATCTCCTTGATACGTTGGACGAACCGTTCCTTTCTTCTTATAAATTGCGGTGATTTTCGCCTCAATTTCTTTTTCCAATCCGTTTTCCTTGATGTACTTTTCACAGTTCTGATCAATTGCGGCGTTCATGAAGAACCCTAACAACATTGGCGCGGGGCCATTTATTGTCATTGAAACAGAAGTCTTTGCGGCTGATAAATCAAATCCTGAATACAATTTCTTAGCGTCATCTAGACAGCAAATTGAAACTCCTGCGTTACCAATCTTTCCGTAAACATCCGGGCGTTCACCTGGATCATTTCCATAAAGTGTTACAGAATCAAATGCCGTAGAAAGACGCTTAGCTGGCATTCCCAAACTTACATAGTGGAAACGTTTGTTCGTTCTTTCTGGACCTCCTTCACCTGCAAACATACGTGTTGGATCTTCGCCTTCTCTTTTGAAAGGGAACAATCCAGCAGTGTAAGGAAATTCACCCGGTACATTCTCTTGCAACGACCATCTCAAAATATCTCCCCAACCTGTATACTTAGGCGTTGCAATTTTCGGAATTTGTGAATGCGATAATGATTCCGAATGCGTTTGAATTGTCAATTCTTTATCACGAACCTTAAACTTAAATTCAGGGTTCTTGTACAATTGTTTTTTCGCTTCCCAGTTTTCTAGAATTGCCCAGTTCTTTGGATCGAAATTCAATTTTTCTAATTCTAATGCTTCTTGCAAACCTTTGATGAGTCTGTCTTTGTCTTCAAGAGAAGATTCTTTCATTGACTCAATTGAAGAATTCAATCCCCAAAGTCGATCAGCAACTTTAACTTGTGTGTCGACCCATTTATCGTAAGCACGGTTGCTCTCTGAAATCTCAGACAAGTAACGCGTTCTTTCTGGCGGAATCACATAAATCTTCTCCGACATCTCTTCTGTAATCTCGAAAGTAGATTTCAAGTCTGCGCCTGTTTTTTCAACAACCTTGTCCATGATCACCTTGTACAAAGTGTTCATTCCTGGATCGTTGAATTGCGAAGCTATTGTTCCATAAACGGGCATTGTATCCACTGGATCTTCCCATCTATTGTGATTTCTTTGGTATTGTTTTCTAACATCGCGAACAGCATCTAATGCTCCACGCTTATCGAATTTATTCAATGCAATAACATCGGCAAAATCCAACATGTCAATTTTTTCTAATTGCGTTGCCGCTCCATACTCAGGCGTCATTACGTACAATGACATGTCTGAATGGTCTAGAATCTCAGTATCCGATTGTCCAATTCCCGATGTTTCAAGAATGATTAAATCGTACTCTGCCGCCTTCAAAACATTGATTGCTTCCGCAACGTGCTTTGATAAAGCCAAATTCGATTGACGTGTCGCCAATGAACGCATATAAACACGGTCATTTTTAATCGAGTTCATTCTAATTCTATCTCCTAAAAGCGCTCCTCCCGTCTTCCGTTTCGATGGATCTACAGAAACAACAGCGATATTTTTCTTTGGAAAGTCAACCAAGAAACGACGCACCAATTCATCCACTAAAGATGATTTTCCTGACCCACCTGTCCCCGTGATTCCCAATACAGGAACTTCAGCGGCTTTGGCCATAACATTGACCTGCGCCAAGATGTCTTTTGAAGCTTCGGCGAAATTTTCAGCAGCAGAAATAATTCTTGCAATCGCTGGATCGCTTTTTTCAGTCAAATGATTGATCTCTCCGTTCAAGTTATCTCCAACAGGAAAATCACAACGCTTAACTAAATCGTTAATCATTCCTTGAAGTCCCATTGAACGTCCATCGTCTGGATGGTAAATTCTTTCAATTCCGTAAGCTTCTAATTCAGCAATTTCAGTCGGAAGAATAGTTCCACCACCTCCACCGAAGATTTTAATGTTTGGAGCTCCTTTTTCCTGCAATAAGTCGTGCATGTATTTGAAGTACTCGTTGTG
>JAWUWJ010000049.1:0-27051 GCA_034111925.1 Crocinitomicaceae bacterium | reverse complement strand
CATTTGGACAAACGAATGCAACAGATGCGACAGTTACAGATTGCGCAGGAACATCGTATAATTTGTTCGATGAATTGGACGCTGGGAAAATAATCGTTATCGGTTGGACCATGCCATGTGCAACATGTGCAGGCCCTTTATTAGAGGTTCACAATGCAGTTCTAGGATTTGCAGTAAGTCACCCTGGTGTTGTTGAATATTGGATGACGGATGATTTCGCGAATTCTTCGTGTGTAACGATTCAAGATTGGTGTACAACAAATGGAATTAGCAACGCAAAGTTCTTTGCCTCTGCTGAATTAGATATGCTTGATTACGGATCTGCAGGAATGCCTAAGGTTGTCGTTCTTGGATGTACAGATCATAAAGTTTATTATAACAAAAACAATTCACCATCTGGTGCATCAGTAACGTCATCTGTTAACTACGCTTTGGATGATCTTGCAAATGCATGCCAACCAGTTGGAATTGCAGAGTTGGAAGTTACAAATATGGACGTCTCTTGTTTTCCTAACCCAGCGAGTTCAGTTTTGAATGTTACTGTTGGAATGGTCGCTCCTCAAGCTGTTGTTCTAGAAGTGATTGGGTTGAATGGAAAAGTATTCTCATCGGTTTCAGTTGAAGATTTAAATCTTCTTACAGATGGAGTTCAGATTGACGTAAATAACTTGGCAACTGGAATCTATATGCTGAAAGTATCTAGCAATGACGATACGGTAGTTGAGAAATTCGAAGTAAAGTAATTCAGAAATCTTCTTTCCTATGCGTTTAGTAATTGTTTCAATCCTTGCGTTGCTTGTTGGAAATAGTTCCTTTGGTCAAGGGTGTTGTTCAGGCGGCGGAGGTTCTCCATTGGCAGGTGGCGCTTCGGCTGGTGTTCTTCAAGAAGGACAAGTTCAACTGGTCGGTTCATACAAATACACAAGGTCAGATCGATTCATGTCAGGCGATAGAGATACAATGGCGTTCTTCGATAATTTATCGAGCGACTACCTTTTCTTTAAAGCGGATTATGGTTTAACGAAGAAGTTGACCCTTTCAGTAGCGGCCGGTTATTATTTAAATAGAACGATTACTGAGCATGCTGATACAACCATGAAGAATGGAATTCAGCATATTGAGAGTGAGTTGGTGACTTCATCAGGATTTGGTGATTTAATCCTATTTCCTCGATACAACGTTTATTCAAACGAAAAAAATTCGATTCAATCGGAACTTACGCTAGGGTTGGGATTGAAACTACCGTTGGGTAGACATGACGATTCAACATTCGTTGGTCAATCCTATTTTTTGAATCAAGATGATCCTTCAAGTCCATTTATAGATTCGACTGAAATTTGGCAAACATCACCTCCAACAGTTCAGGCTACGACAGGATCGAATGATTTAATGTTCTATGCCTTCTATCTGAAAAATTTCCAAAAAAAGAATTTTAAACTGTTTACGAGTGCGCTTTACATCCACAAAGGGTGGAACTCTTTGGGAATTAAGTTTGGCGATTACGCAACAGTTGGCCTTTACGGAGGAACGAGTGTATTCAACAACCGATTGAGTCTCTTGGGGCAACTTAAAGGTGAATGGGTTGGAAAAATGCAAGCGCATGAAAATCTGAATATCTTGTCGTTGTACAATATAGAACAAGAGTCTACAGGAAGTGCAATGCTTTCTTTTGTTCCTCAGGCTACTTACATGTTTAAGAAACCACAGATATCGATATTTGCAACAGCCGACATTCCTATGTATCAGTTTATGCGAGGAACGCAGATTTCAGCGGGAGTGCAAATTACAGGTGGAATTTCCTACCGCTTCTTAGCGAAAGAACCAAAAAAGGAACCCGCGCAGAAAGAAGAAGGATTGTTCGTTTATCAAGAAGAACGCTTTAAGGTTTTTGGAATTTGCGGAATGTGCAAAGAAACAATCGAAGGAACATTGAACGGTATGAATGGTGTTTCATTCGCGAATTGGGATCAGGAGTCTCAATCGCTTAAAGTGCGTTTCGACTCTTTGAAATTGTCATTGGATGACTTGAAAGTAGCACTTGCTAAAGTTGGGTACGACTCTGAAACACATAAAGCTACAGATGAAGCCTATGAAAATCTTCATTCATGTTGTAAGTACGAGAGATTATAATTTTCTTTATCTTTAGAGAACACTATAAAATCATCGATCATGAAAAAGTACATTGTATATCTCCCAATATTCTTATTATTTCTAGCAACAAGCTGTTCCGAAGAAGCGTCGAGTGAGGCACCCGAAGAGCAAGCGGATGACGCGCCTAAAAAAGCGTTAGAAGAACGTGAACCTGAGGTTAAAGAGTATTTAGACGCTGTTGATGAATTGGCTACTGAGTATTTCGTCTTGGCAGAAGGTTTATTGGATACATACGATAAAATGCAAAAGGGCGAAATGGATGCTTTTGAAAAATTGGCAATGGTTGCAGAAATGTCAACTGCGGCATTAGAGATTGAAAGATTGTCAGGAGAGATTGCATCAATAGAAACGCAACAAGAAGGCATTGAAGCAAAATTAGATGCTGATGATATCATCGAATTGGGAATGAAAGTTCAAGAGAAGATGGTACGCTACAATGAAGTAATGAAACGAGTTGGTGAAATTGACTTTAGCGAATTCTCTGATTTCTCTGATATGTCAGATTTTGAGTCTTACTTTTAGTTCTTCCCCCAAAAAAAACTCTGATTTCGATAAACGAAATCAGAGCTGAAACATGAAAACTTACTTACTGTTTACTCCACCTATGGAGTCTCTTTTTGGAAGCCAATATTAACGGCCTTTTCCATAATGCTTTGATTTACTGAAGATCCAAAATCGTCAAGTTCTTCGCCTTCGTCTGCTCGTTTTTGTAGTTCCGCAGCGATGAATGCTTCTCGTTCTGCCGCAAGCTCTCCAATCTTCGCTTGAAACGTTTCTCGTTCTTTTTGCTTCTGTGCAACGAGCGCTTTCTTCTCTATATCTGTTTTTCCTTTGAATTCATCAGGCAATTGATCTTCTTTTAAATCTTCAACGTTGATTTTCCCGTCTTTTTCAGCATCAATGATGTCCCAACTGCTATTGCTATAAACGTGACTTTTAGACTTTACAATTGCTCTTTCTGTTGCAACCTCTGGAGCACTCATGCTCGCGTTCCCATCTTCTCTGGATTGACTGCGTTTCCCAGCACTTCCCAATGAACCGTATCCGTAATAAGTACTGTTTAATGAATCATTGTACGTTTGAATTTTGTCATCATAAGGCGTTGAGATATGCACAACTTGTTGATCTGAATTAATATTAAAGTAATCACCACCACTGCATTCAGCGCCCTCTTTCCAAAGATCAATCACGCCTTTTTCGTACGTTCCGCAGTGAATGGTATTTATGAAAATTCCGCGGTCTTTTGCTTTCTTGCATTCTGCTCTAAAGTCAACTGAACCTTGATCGAAACGTTCGTTTCCTGCGATGTAAATCATTTTTAAATCCGTTGGATTGACAGACCAATTCAAATCCGACAATGATTTTCCAATTACAGCTCCGCAATATTCACTTCCTCCATTTGTGGTCAAAGCAAATAGCTTTTGAGAAATAGCGTCCATATCACTTGTTAAGTCAAGCAATTGCTCAATATAATTTGAAGTAGCAGAAAGTCCATCGTTACCATATCTGTAAAGTGCAAATTCCAATGAGGGAGATTTTCCTTCGTATTGCAACGAACTAATCTCATTTACAATATTCCAAATTCGAGACTTGGCTTGATCAATTAAACCGTCCATGCTTCCAGAAGTATCGAATAAAATCGCAACCTGAACTTTTCTCGGAATAGGTGGAGGCGTTACTGGTGGTGAAATTTGGGCATCTGCTTGAAATGCTCCGAATAAGAATAATGTTGCAATTAAAATAAGGTGTTTCATATCGTTGTCTTTTTTAGCTGTACAACGGCATTCAAAATTGGTTCAGAATTTAATTCATCATTCCTAATTTCAACTCTATCATTCCTAGATAAATATTCGATGAAAGTCGTAGTTCGGTAATCTAATCTGTTTACCTATAATAAGTTTGGACATTAATAGTTTAGTGTGACGAAAGCCATGCAAAGTGTTATTAATTAAAACCTCTACTTATGTTAAAGTTCAAATTATCGTTGATTGCGATTCTGCTAAGCATTTTTGCTCATGCGGATTGTAGTTATTGCACTTCTATCGAAGACGCAATGGAAAACCCGTTAAGAGTAACCTATCTTGACCTAAAAGCAACAGGATTAAAATCGATTCCAGTTGAAATTTCAAAATTTATAAATCTCAAAAATTTAGATCTATCAGACAATTTGTTGATGGATTTAGATTTTTCAGGAATTTATTTATTAGATCTTGAAAGCATTGATTTTGAAAACAATCCTGGTTTAAATTTTATGGAGATTGGAGGGATGAATCAAGCCTTTCCGAATTTAAGAAAGTTGAATGTAGACAATTGCAGTATTTCCTTTCTTTCTCCTGAAATTGGAGATTTTGAAAACTTGCAAGAACTTTCCATTTCAAACAACGCCGTTCGAAGCTTGCCAGATGAACTTGAGAAATTAAAGAAAATCACTTATTTAAATGCATCCAACAATGAAATCAGTGATACGCCTTGGCTTAAAAATATGTGGAGCCTCCAGAACTTAGATTTGAGTGGGAACAAAAAACTAAACCTTAGAGGCGTTGGTGTTTCATTGCTCTTTAAAGAAAATCTTAAGCGCCTTTCTATTACTCCTGCAATGGCATATTCTGGAATTCCATCGGAGTTCACAGAATTGAACGTTGATGAATTGGAATTAAAAGGAGGGGAAATAATGTCACTTCACAAAGGTGTCACGCGAAACACAACGATTAAGCAAATTACATTTGACGGAGTAACGATCGAAAATGCAGCTAGAGTTTACGAGTGGGTTGCAACATTTCCGTCTTTGGACAGAGTCAGTTATTCAAACATGGAATTGCCGAAAGGTGTTTCAAAAACGGGCAAAGTAAAAGAGATTCGATTCAAGAATTGTTCTTTTGAGAATCCAAATGAGATGAATAAAATTTCTTCTTCAACCAAAGTTGTTACGTTAGGAAGAGTAGCGGAACCAAATCAAAAAACGCAGCCAGTTGCAGTAGGTGAAAGACCGGCTGTAAATGGAGTGTTGGATGGACAGCCTGTAATGGAAATGAGCGATGAAATGATGAACAATGGTCTGGAGCCCATTCTAAAACCAGAAATAGAAGTCATTAAGTTATCAGCGAAGGAACCGCAAACCGTTGAACTTGAATTTAGTAAATACGAAATTCCAAGTGAGGCATTCTTAGATGCAAATGGAGAAGTATATGAAGGCGAAGTTGACTTGAAGATCATAGAATACAAAGATCCTGTTTTAAATGCCCTTGCTGGCGCTCCGATGGTTTATCGAAGCAACGGTGCAAACAACATTTTCGCCTCTTCTGGAATGATCGATTTTAGAGCTTATGATGATCAAGGGCGTGAATTACAGGCCAATCCAAACAGTGTGATTCAAGTAGAGTTAAACGACCTTCAACCGTCAGAAACTCCTGATTTGTACGTGTTTGATAAGCAAGATAGTAACTGGGTGAAAATTGGAGTTCCAGTGCCAACTGGCTTCGCTAAAAAACGACAAAGAATATTGGATTCACTCAACAAAATGACGGATGATAATTTCCTTCGCTTTACTGAAACGCAGATTGCAGTTGGGTTGTTTTATAAGAAGAGTCGTCACGATCCTTATGAACTCAAATTTCAAGCTCAAAAAAAGAAAAGCCTGAGTAGGTTGAAACAGATTAGTGCTACTGTTGGAACGGGAAATGCGGATCAATACTGGATTTGCAACAATGTAAAAGGATGGAAGATAGATACGGTGATTACGCAAGACATTAAAGATGTTCTGCTGGAGATCAAAAAGGATCAGAAGAATTCAAATAAATATTGGAAGAAAAAGAACATTTCATCGGCGAATATTCCACGTTTAATAACGGATCTGAAATTGGATCTTAACCTTGAAGCAGACAACTATAAACTGTCATTTAGGTTCAAAGATTCGTTGATCTCACTTCCCGTTATTGCTTCTTTTGAAGGATCGCCTTCACGCGTTCAGGAGCGCGAGAAACGAAACTATATCAATTATCAGAAGTCGCGTAAAAAGGCGAAGAGTGAAGAAGATCTGATTGTTCGCTATAAAACGGGCGTTTACAAAAAGCAAATTCAGTTCTTGAAAGAATCGCGAGCAACAATGTTGGCTAATGCCCCAGCGCCGAGTGTTGAGCAAAGAGAGAAACTTCGATTTGGATTGTCATCATTCGGAATGGTGAACTGTGATTATTTCAGTAGAAATAAACCCAATGGATATGTTCGGATGACTAAAACTGCGGTAGATGAAGAGGGCAACAAGTATGATGTTCCGGACAATGTGAGGAATATTTTCCTAGATGATAATTCATTTGTCAGCACGTCTTCTCAAAGAGTTCCAACCTTCAAAAGAAAAGCTCATATTATTATCTTTTTAATCGGTGCACTTGAGGTGGCTGTTGTTAAAGGCTGGAAAACATTGATGAATGGAACGAAACAACCTATTATTAAAAGAGTATCGCTAGATGGTGTTGCACCTGAAGATGTTCGACAACGAATTTTAGACGAAAATTGAGAACTGCGCTAGGCATATTCACCTTTTTACTGATTGCTTCATCGGCAATAGGGCAGTCGAGAGTCTTTGTTGAAAAGGCAAAGGCTGCACTAGAGTCGACGGATGAAATCGAGGACATTGAAGACAATAGTTTCAGTGAAGAGCAATACGATTTTGTCAGTGATGGAACCGGAGGACTGGAGTCTTTGTTTTTAAGTGAAATGAAGCGGATTGCAAAGAAAAAACCAGATGCTTTGCAGGTGAGTCAAACGCTTAAATCACTTGCGCTGGCTGCCACAAACTCTTGGAAAGGGTCTCATTATTCCGACCACAAAAAATGGAACAAGCTCAATAAATATTTCCGTAGAGCGTCCAATCAATGCACGAGTAAATTCAACATCATTAGAGCTATTTCGTTTCGGATTCCACTGGTAAATAACCACGGTAAAAAATTCTATTACGACAGAAAAGGAGTGAAGGGTGAGTTGAACTTGTTTTATGGAAATCAACCCAAAAATTCAAAAGAGCGTGAAGAAATGGTACAAGAAGAATTGGACTTTTTCACTGAAGAGGAATTGATTGAAAAGGGAATTCGAAAAATGAGAAGTCGCGGCATTTTTAGCGATGTGAAAAGTGGTTATTACTCCTTCGTTGGAATTAAAATTGAAGTCGATTCAAAGTCGCTTTACAAAAATAGAATTCCAACGGCTCGAATGGTGGTTGTACTTGGCGCGCGTCGGATGAGAGCGGTGAGGGTGAAGTAGGCAGTTGAGTTATGAATTATGATAAATTCATAATTTAACGATGCATCCGATACAGGTGAATAATTTCTCCGTCGTTGTTGTATTCTTTGAAGAAATTGAATCCTAATTTCAAAATTAATTTTTCGGAAACAACGTGGTCTGGACTCATGATTCCGTGAATATAATCGAGGCTGCGCGTATTGAAACCATAATCTATAATGGCTGTCAAAAGCTCTGTTGAATATCCTTTGTTCCAGAATTTTCGTGACAAATGACTTCCGATATGATGCATTCCTGTGTCTTTGAATTCATTCAGGTTTACGGTTCCGATCAATGTGTTCGTTAGCAATTCTCGAACCGTCCAGAAGCCAAGTGTGGATTTGTTTGTTTCAACTTTTCCCAAAAGAAAATTTTGATAATATTCTGTCGTTTTATTTAATAAAGGCGGAATAAAAGTATTTGAATCAGGTTCTTGATACATTTCCATGATCTCTTTAAAATCACTTTTTGAAAGAGGGGATATAAGTGCTCGACTAGTTGTTATCTGCAAAGAATCTAATTTAGAGATTGACCTAAGATAGTTCTTAAAAATTATGAATTAGAAGTTATGAATTATTGAGAAATTCAGGTTTCATAATTCTACAATTCACAATTAAAATGTAACTCAAAGTCGATATTGAATTATACTCATAAATTAAGCCTTATGAAAAAAGTACTCATTCTTCTATCTCTTATTATTTTATCTAGTTCTCATGCATTTTCACAAGATGTCGATGATTGTCAAATGACCACACTTATTGCTGGTGGAGGTAAAAACATTCAAGTCGTTGGTGCTGAATCCTCTTTGTTTATTGAGTCTCTGTTTGCTGAATTTCCCGATACGAAGCGAAAGGGATACAAATGGAAATTTAAAAATGTCGTTGTCCCTGGGCTAGACAAACCCATGACTTTTCAAGTTCATCAAGGTCTTTCTGGAAGAAATGAAAATGGAACGGGCTACTTTAATACTTTCATTGATGATGAGTATAAAAAGATGAGACTTGCTCAAAACATTGAGACGGAAATTCCTGCGGTTATTATCTACGTCAAGCGTGGTAGAAATCATGTTATAAAAACAGATGAAGAGGATAAACTTGTAAGAGAATACTTGCTTTCAATCACTTCAAATTCATAACCCATAACCCATAACCCATAATTCATAACTTCTAATTCGAATCACAATTCTCTTCCGTGTGGCAGCAATCCATTTTAACTTCAGGTTCCACTGATTTATCCGTTTGCTCCATAAATTTCACTTCTGGACTGATGTAAGGAATATTCAAATTCATTCCGCGGAGAATAATTAGAACGCCAACAAGTGTGATTAAAACAGGTGCTACGCGTTTCAATTTCGAACGAAGTGAACTTCCGATTTTATTCGATGCAAAAATTACGGCCAGCATCGCGGGTAAAGTTCCCAATCCGAATGCGGCCATTGCCAAGGCGCTCAATAGAACTTCTCCTGTCAACAAAGCGTTTAGAAGCGCTGCGAATACCATTCCGCAGGGAAGCAAGCCGTTGAGGCCACCAAGAAATAATAATTTCAGAGGTGATTTCGACTTGATGATTTTACCCAACATTTTGTTGAGGCCAAATTGAAAATTGAAAGACGGGAGGCGTTTAAAAAAGGCGTGTTTTAAGTGTTTCCTCCAAGCGTAAAAAATCAAAAAGACACCTGAGACAATACTTAGCCATTGCAAAATTCCGAAGGTGTTCAAGGTCAAGCCCATCGTGCCGACAATTCCACCCAGGATGGAGTAAATTATTATGCGTCCAAAATTATATTGCAAAGCACCGAATAGAATTCTGCGGTTGTTGCTTCTGTCTACAGGAATGGCCATGGCGATTGGGCCACACATACCAATGCAGTGCAGACTTGAAGTAAGTCCAAGTACAAATCCGGTGATGATTAATGGATTCATTGAATGAATATTTTTTCCTTTTGAAGACAAACAGTTCCAGACTCTAAATATGAAATGGCAACATTGTATTGGCCGTGTTTCAATTCATTTTTTTCAATCATAAAAATCCGTGAATCATTGATGTTGTAGAGTTTGTCTTCGCTTTTATCGTTTGGACGAAACAATTCAAGTTGAATATCTTTGAACTTGCCTTCTGGAATTTGAACGATCAGGAATTCACCGTCCGTTTCGATGCTGATTTTTTTATCCAAATTATTTGCGTTTTTGAGCGCTTGAATTTCCTGCTCATACGCCATTTCCTTCAAGTAATAATCTTCAGTTTCAAGTTCTACTCCTTTTGACATCATGACGGTTGCCATTGTCAGAATGAATCCCATAAATAAAACAAGCGCTACTGTGATGCCTTTTCCCCATCCAAAAGTGCCTTGTTTCTTCGTTTCTTTTTCCATAATTCTCGTTGTTTAAATCAAAGCATTGGTCCGATAAACTTCGCCTTGACTTTTTGAATTTCTTTCCCGTTTCCAAAGACTCTTACATAGAAAATCTGCTTTCCATTTTCAATTTCATCCATGGGTAATTTTATGATAAATCGCTCCGTTAATTGGCTTTCCTTTTTGAGATGCATTGATTTTGAAACCATTTCGATTTCCCCTTTTTTTCCTTCCAGTTTTAAAGTGATTTTGTAGTTCTTCCGCGTCTTATTCGTGATGCTGATTTGGAAGATGTTACTCACATCACCATTATTCATGATCTGATACGTAGAGCCTCGCTGTCTGAAAATTTTCGATTCAAAATCATTTCTAGTGACCAACAAAGTGACCAAGATTCCAAGCATAAGAACGAGCAGCGCAGTGTACGATTTCACGCGCCTTGTCCACTTGAATGGAGTTCCATTTTTAATTCCGTTTTCCGAAACGAAGCGAATAAGACCTTTGTCCATTCCAACTCCATCCATAATGTCGTCACAAGCATCAATACACGCCGTGCAATTCACGCATTCGAGTTGCGTACCGTTTCGGATGTCAATTCCTGTTGGACAAACATTGACGCATTGGTTGCAATCGATACAATCTCCTTTGCTTTCCGCCGCTCTGTCTTCTGATTTTTTAAATTTTGCACGGCCTTCTCCGCGTTTGTGATCATAAGCGACATTCAATGTGTTTTCATCCAGTAGAACGCCTTGAAGTCTACCGTAAGGACAAATTGTTGTACAAACTTGTTCTCTTAATTGGGTGAAAACAAGGTAGAAAACAGTTGTGAAAATGACAAGAGCTATTAGGCCGCCAATGTGTTCGCTTAGGACTCCTGTTTGAATGTTCCAAAGTTCATCTGCGCCAATGATGTAGGATAAGAAGGTGTTCGCAATAAGGAAGGAAATGATCCAGAATATAAAATGCTTGAACGTTTTCTTAAAGATTTTATCGCGTGTCCAAGGCGCTTTTTTCAATTTCTTTTGATGCGTCCAATCGCCTTCAATCCAATATTCGATTCTTCGGAAGACCATCTCCATAAAGATCGTTTGTGGGCAGACCCACCCGCAGAATAATCGTCCGAAAATAATGGTGAAAAGAATTATGAAGACCACGCCGATGATCATTGCTATAGCGAACAAATAAAGGTCCTGTGGCCAAAAGGTTTTTCCTAGAAGAACAAACTTTCGCTCAAGGATATTGAAGAGAATGGATTGCTCCCCGTTGATTTTTAGGTGAGGCGCACCAAACAGCATTATGAGCAAGACATAACTAACTATTTTACGCTTGGTAAAGTATTTTCCGCTCGGCTTTTTGGGGAAAATCCATTTCCGCTTCCCATCTTCGTCAACCGTCGCAATGCGATCGCGAAAAGCCTCTTCATCTCCTGTAACCTCCTCAAACTCTTCGTTCATGATCGAACTTATTTTAGGTGAATTCAAGGCCGTGTTTTCGGCCTGAATTCGGTACTATTTCTCTATAATTTCCCCTTCTGGATCTCGACCTGCTGTTTCTGGCAATGACAAAACATAAGATCCAAGTTGTTGAATTTCAATAGGATTGAACTTCGATTCATGTGCTGGCATTCCGCCTGATCGTCCTTTTTGAATACTCATAAAGACTTCACTGATATCGTATCCATAGATCCACGTGCTGTCCGTAAGATTTGGCCCTGTATCTCCTTGTCCTTTATCGCTGTGACAAACCGCACATTCACCTGAGAACAATTTCTTACCTGTGCTGATGTCAATTCTTTCTGTCAACAGTGTCACATTTTCGGAGGTAATATCCATCGCATTTGCTTTTCGATACGCGTCCTTTTCCAACTCTGCTTGCTTCATGGATTTATCGTACTCCGCCTCCTGAAGGTCGCCTGTACCTAAAATATGATAGTTGAATATGTAAATTACACCGAAAACAATCGTAGCGTAGAACATCCAGACCCACCAAGGCGGCAAGTTGTTGTCAAGCTCTTTAATTCCATCGTATTCGTGGTGAAGAAGAATGGTGTGCTCTTCCTCGATTGGAACGACGTCGGTTAAAATTTGATTTACCTTCTTGATTACTTCGCCAGGTTCTTCTATTTCTTTTTCCTCAACGGGCATCGCGATATTGAAGAAGACTTTCATCATTCGCTTCAAATAAAAGACCACGAAAACCAAGATCAGGTTAATGAAAACCAAAACGTAGATGTCCATATTCTCAACCTTCAACCAGGGGATGGTTTCGTTTGCTTCTCCGTGTTCTAACATCGTTAAAGCATTTCCTGTATTCGAAAAGGCAATCGAGAATCCAATGAGCAGTAAAAGTGTTTTAAGATTCGAATTATTCGATTTGCTTTTGTAATAATCCGATTTGATGAATCGAAGCATTGTTCCTGAAAGGATGATAATCGTAATCAGCAATAAAATTAAGGTGCAGATCAAGGCATAAAACAAGTCCAAGTTGCTGTTGTAGTCGGGAACATACGTAACCTCAGTTTCTCCCTTGGGTCCAGGTGGTGGTTTTACGGTAGGAACATAATTGTCTATATAGCTTAGAATTGCATCTATTTCTTCGTCACTCACTTTTTGAGCTGGCATTTTAGACTTACTAAAGTTTTCGATTTTAGCCGCCATTGCACTTTCACCAGAAGCAAGTAAGTTTTGAGAATTTTTCACCCATTGGTAAAGGAATTCTTTTTCACCTTCGCTTTCCCATTTTTCCGTCACGCCTTTTAAGTTCGGCCCTGTTCCGTCTTTTTCAAGGAGGTGGCAGGTGTTGCATTTTGATTTGAATAGACCTTGTCCGTCCTGTGCGTTACCGAATAGTGGTCCGAGGATCATTAAGAAGGCTATGATTTGTGCTTTGTATTTCATCATACTCATTTTAGCGGGTTCATTAATCATTCAGAAAATTCGTAGTAATATCTTCAGAGCTATCTTTCAAAGGCATATCACCCATCTCTTCAATTCTAGATTTCTTCATGCGAAATACATAAGTGAGCATTACCGCAAAGAACAGCGTGAATATTAAAAGGGATAGAATTGGGTAGATCGATATTCCCTCGATTTCCGTCATGTTGTGTTTAATGTATCTTAACATATCTATTCTTTTAAATTGTTAGTACTGTCCGATACTGTAGGTTCGGCTGTTTTTCCTTTTGCAGCGTTCGCTTCGTTTTCTGCTTTAATATCAACACCAAGTCGTTGCAGGTAAGCAATTAGGGCAACAATCTCTTTCTTCCGAAGTTTGTTGATTTCCTTATCGAGATTCAATCCTTTTTTGAACTTTTTAGGCAATCCATTTACAATGTCCGTCGCAATTTCTTTCGCTTGAATTCGAGCGTCTTTCGCGGCTATTTTCTCGTACCCTTTTTTGTATGGAACACCGAGCGTTCTCATGGCGTTGATCTTTGTTTCCATCAATGACAAATCCATATTGTTTTCCTTCATCCACGGATAAGCCGGCATAATAGATCCTTGAGAAATGTCCTTCGGACGAATCATGTGTTGGTAATGCCAAGTGTTGTTTCGTTTTCCACCTTCGCGCGCTAGATCGGGGCCTGTACGCTTAGAACCCCATTGGAATGGATGGTCATAAACGGATTCTCCAGACTTGGAATATTCACCGTAGCGTTCTGTTTCAAAACGAAGCGGCCGAATCATCTGAGAGTGGCAATTGTAACAGCCTTCCTTGATGTATAAATCGCGGCCTTCCAATTCAAGTGGCGTATACGGTTTGACACTTGAAATTGTCTGTACGTTTCCATCGACAATCATCGTTGGGATAATTTCGACAAGTCCACCAATGGCCACTACGATGATGCTGAGTAACATGAATCGCATTGGGCGCTTTTCGATTGAGCGGTGCCAGAATTGTTTCCCGCTTGCTTTTGCATTTGACAATCTTAGGTTTGGTGCTTCTGCTTCTTCGTTCGCCAATAGATTCCCAGATTTCGCTGTTTTAATCAAATTGTAGAACAACATTATAGCTCCAATAATGAACAACAATCCACCAAGAGATCGAAGCATGTAATAAGGCGCTAATGCCTGCGTTGTTTCTAAGAACTCAGGGTTTGCTAGTGTTCCATCAGCGTTGAATTCTTGCCACATCAATCCTTGTACGAATCCAGCGATGTACATTGGAATTGCATAAAGAATAATTCCTAAGGTTGCAATCCAGAAGTGTTGGTTGGCCAATTTCTTCGAGTACAGTTTTACTCTAAATATTTTCGGGAACAACCAGTACAGCATACCGAAGGCGAACATTCCGTTCCATCCTAGACCACCAACGTGTACGTGTGCAATTGTCCAATCTGTGTAGTGCGATAAGCTGTTTATGTTTTTCAAGGCCAACAATGGACCTTCGAAGGTGACCATACCGTAACAAGTCAAGGCGACAACCATGAATTTCAAGGTTACGTCGTCTCGAACTCTATCCCAGGCGCCACGAAGTGTCAGTAATCCGTTCAGCATTCCACCCCACGATGGAGCGATCAACATAATCGAAAAGACAACGCCTAAACTTTGTGCCCAATCTGGCAATGCAGTGTACAATAAGTGGTGCGGCCCAGCCCAGATGTAAATGAATATCAACGACCAAAAGTGAATAATCGATAATCTGTATGAGTAAACAGGTCTGTTGGCTGCTTTAGGAACGAAGTAGTACATCAATCCTAAGAAAGGCGTTGTTAAGAAGAAGGCGACGGCATTGTGTCCGTACCACCATTGAACCAAAGCATCTTGAACTCCAGCGTAGGCCGAGTAACTTTTCATCAAAGAAACAGGAAGCGCAAACGAGTTGAAAATATGCAAGATTGCAACGGTGACAAACGTCGCGATGTAGAACCAAATGGCTACATACAAGTGTTTTACACGACGGTGGAGAATCGTTGCAAACATATTGAAACCAAAGACAACCCACATGACTGCGATTAGTATGTCAATCCACCATTCCAATTCGGCGTATTCCTTGCCCTGAGTGATTCCCAATGGCAATGTTATAACAGCACAAACAATAATGAATTGCCAACCCCAAAAATTAATATAACTCAATTTATCACTCCACATTCTGGCTTTAACCAAACGCTGGAGGGAGTAATATACACCCGTAAAAATGGCGTTTCCTACAAAGGCAAAAATCACCGCGTTTGTGTGCAGTGGTCTAATTCGACCAAAGGACAGGAAACTGAACCCTAGATAGTCGTTAAAAAACTCTGGAAAGGCCAATTGTAGGGCTGCAATTAACCCAACGAGCATCCCAGTTATTCCCCAAATAATTGTGGCGTAACCGAAATTCCTAACGATTTTGTTGTCGTAACTAAACTTCTCTATTTCCATCTTTCTTTTGATTTACTGTTTTGGTTTCATCATCGAAGAGAATCCGAACTGAAGGCCCAAAGTCGTCGTCGTATTGTCCTGTTTTTGTCGCCCAAAAAAAAGCGATCAAAAAGAAGAGTGCGATTACTAAACTCACGATAAGCATCAGATAGATTATCCCCATGGAACAAAGAAACGGCCTATCGATAGGATAAAGAATGACGGTGGGTCATGAAAAAAACTGACTTAAATCATGTTTTTTTAAATGGCATATTATCAGCAGATTACAAGGGGCGATATTGTCCGTTTTGGCTATTTTTTTGCGGAACTTAAGATTGTACTCAACAAAACGATGGAAATGGAACTCAAGGGCATTAATATGGCCGCGATAAGAGGAGTTAAATTACCTGTGATTGCGAATGACAACCCAATCAAATTGTAAATTATTGAGAAAATAAAACAGCTTGCCAAGACGACTTTTGAAAATTTGGAAATACCCAACAATTGGTTGAGTTGAGGTAATTTTGACGCCTCAATAATTGCATCTGAGCTTGGAGAAAATCGAAAGATGTCTTCTGAAATTGCAATACCGACATTCGCGCTGTTTAATGCTCCAGAATCATTCAATCCGTCTCCGATCATCATTACTTTTCGCCCTTCTGATTGAAGCGCTTGGATGTATTCGAATTTGTCGGATGGAATTTGATTGAAATGAATATTCTTGACTGAAGGCGTATAGTTTTCGAAGAAATTCAAATCTTTATCGTTGTCGCCAGAAAGGACGTGAACAGTTTTATGACTGGAAAGGGTTTCGATTAAATCGGCAATGCCATCTCTAAATGAAGATTCAAATATAAATCGGCCCTCCACTCTGGAATCTATCGAAATGAAAACCGATGTTTCGCGGTCTGAATTTTCTTTGTCACCCACAAATTGAGCAGATCCAATTTTAAAGATCCTTCCGTTAATATCTCCCTCAATTCCTTGTCCTTTTGATTCCGAAAACGCTGTTAATGTCAAGTCGAAATCTCCCAGATTTTGGTTGAGGGAATTTACCAATCCTCGCGATAATGGATGCGTTGAAGAGTTGGCTAAAAGTACAATTGCCGCCTTTTCCTCTCGCGTTAAAATTTCTCCTTGATAGTGAATCTCATTGCTGTTTCCATGGGTTAAAGTTCCCGTTTTATCGAAAACGATATCATCCACTGAATTTATGTCGTCGATAATATCCGTGTTTTTTAGGTACAATCCTTTTCGTCCTAAAATCCGCATGATGTTTCCATACGTAAACGGTCGGGAAAGAGCCAACGCACAAGGACAAGCAACGATTAATATGGAAACGACAATCTCCGTAACTCTTGAACTGTCGATTGTAATCCAAGCGATCGCAGAGATCAATGAAATGACCAAAACGCTAGCTAGAAAGTAAATTGAAAGTTTATCCGATTTGGATTTCACTTCGGTTTTACGCGAGGATTCATTCCACATTTTGGTCAAATGACTTCGGTTGCTTTCTTTCTGAACAAGGAATTCGCTTTTTTGCCCGATGAGTTTTCCGCCTGCGTATATAAGGTCTCCTTTCTTCATTTTGATAGGAATCGATTCACCCGTGACGAAACTGTAATCAATTCTTGCTTCGTCTGAAATCAAGGTTGAATCGCAGGGCAAAACTTCTTCGTTTCGAATCACAATGCGATCGTTGATTTTGACTTGATCGATTTCAACGATTGACTCTTCATTGTTTACGATTCGCGTTACAGCGACAGGGAAGTAGGAAGTGTAATCTCTATCGAAGGAGAGCGAATCGTAGGTTTTGTTCTGGAACCATTTTCCAATGAGGAGAAAGAAAATAAAGCCTGCGAAACTGTCCATGTAGCCAGGGCCAAGTCCTGTGAAAATATTGTAGCAGCTTTGAATGTAAAGTGCGAGAATTCCAATGGAAATAGGAACATCGAGGTTCAAGCTTTTGTATCTAATTGCTTTGAAAGCCGAAATTAAATATTCATTGGCAGAGTAGAGGATAACGGGAATTGAAACGACTAATGACAAGTATGAAGTGAACGATCGAAATTCAGGATTGGTTTCTTCAATGCCTAAATATTCGGGGAAACTCCACAGCATAATACTTCCAAATGCGAAGCCTGCCACTCCGAGTTTGTACATGAATTTATTGTTTCTCTTTTTGTCAATTTTCTTTCGATCTCCGAAATTTGGTGCATATCCTATTTTATCTAAAAGGAGCGCAAAATCGGCAATGGTGATCGTTTTGGAAAGAATGAAATTCGCTTGTCGTTGTGTAAAATCGACTTGACAAGAGATGACAGCAGGTTCAAGCTTCTGAATGTTTTCCAACAGATAAATACACGAAGAACAATGAATCTGAGGCAGAAACAAAGTGATGTAAACACTCGATTCATCCTCGAAATCGATAAACTTGCTTCGAATCTCCTCGACTTCTAAGAAATTGTATTTGTGTTCATTGATCTCCTTGGGTCGTTGTCCTGCTTGGTTTTCAATTTCGTAAAAGGAATCCAGATCATTGGCCGCCAAAAGTTGATATACACTTTTACAGCCGTTACAGCAAAACACCTTCTCTTCGAGAACATTGCTTTTGTCTATAACTTCGTCACCGCAGTGGTAACAGATCGATTCGCTCATATTGTTTTGGAAAACAAATTTTCTCGTTCTACCGAAGGTTTTAAATCTTGATCAAATGCCATACAACAGTTGCGCACAAAAGGAATTCCATTGTTTGTCACCGTGATTTCATTTTCGTTGATCTCTACCAAACCGTCTTCAACCATTCCATGCAAGCGCTCTTTAATCTCAGGAATGATTGGCTTTAAATGTGTGTCTGATTTAATTTCCGTGCTAAAATGACACATCAAATCCAGAATGTGCTGTCGAATTTCAATGTCCAATTCTGATAAAATGTGGCCTCTGAAAATTGGAATTTTTCCTTTGCGAACGCGTTCCGTATAGTCTTCGACTGATTTTTCATTTTGAGCAAAACCGAACCAACTATCGGATATCGCTGACATTCCAAGACCCAAAAGGAAATTCGTTTTCTGCGTCGTGTAGCCCATGAAATTTCGGTGCAATTGTTTTTCTTGGAAGGCGATGGACAATGAATCGTGCGGCAATGCGAAATGATCCATTCCAATTTCGATATAACCCGCTTCTTCTAACATTGATTTCGCCTTGACATAAAGCGCTCGTTTTTCATTGTCTTTCGGTAAATCCGATTCATTGTAGCCCCGTTGTCCGTTTCCCTTAATCCAAGGGACGTGCGCATAACTGTACAATGAAATGCGATCAGGTCTAAGAATTAGCGTTTTATTTACCGTATCGATAATGTCGTCCAATTGCTGTTTTGGAAGTCCAAAAACAAGATCGTGACTAATCGAAGTATAGCCAACCGAAACCGCTTGATCGTGGACTTTTTTCACTTCTTCGAAAGGTTGAATTCTGTTGATCGCTTGTTGAACTGTCGGACAGTAATCTTGAATTCCAAGGCTCAATCTTCTAAATCCAAAATTGAACAACTTCTGCAAATGCTCGTCTGAAGTGTTGTTCGGATGCGCTTCAAAACTCAGCTCTACTTCCTCTGGATCAACACTTTCGGCCTTAAATAATGCTTTTACCAAACGAATTAATTCATCGGCTTGAAAAAAAGTAGGTGTCCCTCCGCCAAAGTGAAGTTCCTTAATTTGAGGTTCGAAATCCATCGCACCTTGGTACAATTTCCATTCCTGAATCACAGTGTCGATATATGGAGCTTCAACCGCGTGGTTTTTGGTGATTCGTTTGTGGCAACCACAAAACGTGCAAAGGCTCTCGCAATAGGGAAGGTGTATGTATACGCTCATTTTGGCGTCACTGAATTCCGTTTGATTCTGCGCAATAGTTTGCAGCCATTGTGATGAATTGAGATCAGGGTTTTTCCAAAAAGGAACAGTCGGATACGACGTGTATCTTGGCCCTGGAACATTGTATTTTTGAATAAGGTTTTTCACACTTCGCGAATTGATTCATTGCAAAGTTAACGTTGAGTTCTTCAATAAAATATGATATAAATCACCTTTGAAACGTCGGAAACCCTTAAATTTGATAAAAAGTATCCCATGCCACAGAAATCACATAAACATGTTACTTGCGAAAATTGTCTCGCAAGAGATAAATCGCTATTCTCGGCGTTTTGTGATGCGAATCTAGATGAACTTGAAGGAACGAAGTCTTGCTCTTACTTCAAAAAGAACCAACCGCTATTTATTGAGAACAGCTCGCCAAGGGGTGTCTACTGTATTAATGAAGGAAAGGTGAAAATCTTTGCGCGTGGAGAGGAAGGAAAAGAACAAATCATTCATTTGGCTGCGGCAGGAGAAATTGTTGGTTTTAGAGCCATGTTTAGCGGAGAACCGTACAAAGTTTCAGCAACGACATTGGAAGAAAGTAACATCTGTTTTATTGGAAAAAATGACTTTCTAAATTTGGTGGATACCAATCCTACATTGCGAAACGGGATTATGAAAGAGTTGTCTCTTGAACTTGCTGAAAGAGCTACGTTTATAACTAATATGGCTCAAAAATCTGTACGTGAGCGTTTGGCGTCTTCGTTGGTTCTTTTGAATGATATTTACGAAGAAGAGATGATCAATCTTACGCGAGAAGACCTTGCCAATTTCGTTGGTACTGCAACGGAGACCTTAATTCGATTGTTGAAAGATTTCAAAGATGAAAACTTGGTTCGAACACATGCTCGGAAAATTGAAATTCTAGACAAAGAAGGTTTACTTCAAATCGCAGGTTCTTAAATTCTACCAAGTTGCATCAGGATATTTATTCGTTAGAAACTGCATATCGTTTAGGATGAATCCGAAGTGCTCACTATGTCTTCCTGATTTTCCTCCTTTAAGTTGAAATTCGTTTTCTGGCTTTTTAAGGTTGGACAAGTAAAAGACTTCACTCACTTTTTGATTCCAATGCTCCTTAACCGATTCCAAATCAGCCGAAACACCACTTTCTCTTAGTTCTAAGTCCACTTTACTCGCGGTGAACAACTCATCTTTAAACCTCCATAAGTTATCAATTGCTGTTTGCGCTTTCTGGCTTGAGACGTCAGTACCATTACCCAGACGCAGCATCCATTCCGAGCTACGTCTAAGGTGGTAGGTAATTTCTTTTAGAGATTTCGTTCCGATAGCGGCAAGAAATTTGTCTGTGCTGTTCGTCAATTCAGAAAACAAATAGTAGTGAAACGTATCCATCATAAACTGGCGCACCATTAAATGTGCAAAATCGCCATTTGGTTGCTCTGCGAGTAAACAATTGACATATTCGGATTCATCTCTTCGATACGCCAATGTGTCTCCCGTTGCAATTGAATTGGGCTGCTTGGCGATTTCATTGTAAATCGATTCTGCCATTCCAATTAAATCCAACGCGACATTTGTGCAGGCCAAGTCTTCTTCTAAATAAGGTCCACGGCTGCAGTTTTCAGACAAGCGATGGCTTAAAATCAATGCATTGTCAGCGATTTCAATGTAGTACTTTTCTCTAATTTCCATGGCTACATTTGTTTAACGCCTTCTGGTAAGTTGTAGAAAGTCGGGTGTCTATAAATTTTATCTGAGGCAGGCTCAAAAAATGAACTTGCCTCAGAAGAAGAAACGGCAACAATTTGATCACTTGGAACAACCCAAAGCCCCGTTCCTTCATTTCTTCTTGTATATGTATCTCGTGCGTTTTCAATCGCCATCTCTTTATCGAAAGCGTGAATACTTCCTGCGTGTTTGTAAGCAGCACCTGGTTTTGTCTGAATAAAAACCTCCCAAAGTGGCCCTTGATTTTCGTTTGATTCCATAATCGTTTAATAAATTTTTTCTACGGTAAAGCTGTTCCCAGTATGCTCTCACGGATTGAATTCTTATTCATTGCACTGTTTTTTTATTGAGTTAATTCGATATGCTTCAGCACATTCTCGAACCCAAGCACCTTCGTTGTGCGCTTTTATATGGTGATCGAGACGTTGTTGATTGCAGGGCCCGTTTCCATTTACAACATTCCAAAATTCCTCCCAGTTGATATCGCCATGGGCGTAAGTATTCTCTCCCATAGCATCGGTTCCAATAATTTTCAATTCGGGATCGGGTACTTTAAGTCCAATTAACTCGGCTTGCGGAACTGTTTTATTGATAAATTTCTCGCGGAGCTTATCGTTCGTTTCACGCTTGATTTTCCATTTCATAGCATTAGAAGTGTGCGGCGAATTCGTGTCGTGCGGTCCGAACATCGTTAATGCAGGCCACCACCATCTGTCAATCGCATCTTGCGCCATTTTTTGTTGGTCAACTGTTCCCTGCATCATTTTCCACATGATCTCATATCCTTGTCGTTGGTGAAATGATTCTTCCTTGCAAATCCGAACCATTCCTCGCGCATAAGGTCCGTATGAAGTTCTTTGCAGTGAAACTTGATTCGTAATTGCAGCGCCGTCTACGAGCCAACCAATCGCGCCAATATCGGCCCAGTTTAATGTTGGATAATTGAAGACACTCGCGTATTTCGCCTTTCCTTCATGTAGCCATTGGATGTATTGATCCCGACTGACGCCTAATGTTTCCGCGGCACTATATAGATACAAGCCATGACCTCCTTCATCTTGAATCTTTGCGAGTAATATTTTCTTTGATCGTAAAGAAGGAGCGCGTGTGATCCAATTTCCTTCCGGTTGCATTCCAATCACTTCCGAATGCGCGTGTTGAGACATTTGTCTAATTAAATGCGCTCTGTATTCATCAGGCATCCAATCTCTAGGCTCAATTTTAATCTCAGCTTCAATTTTTTCTTCAAAATTTTTGAGAAGCGCAGCCGTACTTTCCAATGTCTCTTTCATTCTACAATAGATATGCTACAAAGAAAAGGCATAGGCTTCGTTGACGAAATGATATCGCTTCACATTAAAACCTGATATAAATCATCTTTTCCGCTGTGATATTCAATGTATCTTTGTTCCTTAATACGGAGTTATGGCAGTTTTTTCTAAAGGTTCGAAGTTCTACAGTATTTTTAAAATGAAATGTCCAAGATGTCACGAAGGTGATTTTTTCGAGTCGCATCCGTACAATTTAAAAAAGGCAGGGGATATTTATAAGAATTGTCCAAAATGTGATTTAAAGTACTCACCGGAACCAGGTTTTTACTTTGGGGCATTGTTCGTTTCTTACGGCTTAGGAGTTGCTTTATTTGTCACTTTTTGGGTTTCGTTTAACTTGTTTTTTGAAAATATGAACATTGGACTACAGATTTTAATTATTGTAATTGCATCACTCGTTACGGCTCCATATTTCTATTCACTGTCTAAAATTATCTGGGCAAATATGTTCGTTAAGGCAGATCCAAAGTTAATTTCATCGCAAAATAAAGATTAAGAACGGTTTCGATTAATCCTTTGTTTACTAGTGAATACGGCGATTTCTTATTAATCTATCGACTTTATAGATTTAACATTCAAGATATATTAAGTTAAGATTTCAATAATCATACGAATGTCGTATATTTGTTGCTGTAAATAAATTAAAAAACTAATACTATGAAAAAAATTTTACTATCGTTAGTAGTTCTTGCTACTATTTCATCGGTTAACGCTCAGGTTATCTATAGCGCAACTGATTCTACTGATTTCGGTGCTTGGACTGCAGTTGATGTTGACGGAGACGGAAACAACTGGTCTGCTGTTCTTATAGCGAACCCTCAAATTACTGCTCCTGGTTTTGATGGAACTGACGGATACCTTTCTAACTCTTGGGCAACTAACCCATTAACTCCGGATAACTTAGGTATTTCTCCAGCAATTGATTGTTCTGGTGAGTCTGTTGTTTATGCAAACTGGTTATGTGGAAGTCCTGAGACTACTGTTTCTGGATGGTTCGCAGAGAAATATGCTGTTTACGTTGTTGTAGCGGCTGATCTTCCTGCTCTTCTTGCAGGTGGTCCTCTTCCAACTCCAGTTTTTGAAACTACATTGACTGCTGGTGAAACTTTCTTCGCTGAGTCTGTTGATATTTCTGCTGCTGCTGCAAATCAAGCTGCTGTTCACGTTATCTTACGTCACTATGACTGTACTGATATGAACTGGATCTTGGTTGATGGTATCGAAGTTTCTAGCTCAAGCGTTAGCATTGAAGAAAATCAATTGACTGTTGGTGTTTACCCTAACCCAGCTACTGATGTATTGAACGTAACTTCTTCTAACGAAGTATCTACTGTTACTATCATCGGAATGGATGGAAAAGTTATCTCTACTACAGATGTTAACGGATCTAACGCTTCAATTGAAATTTCTACTTTAAATGCAGGAGTTTATTTCTACGAAGTTCTTACTGTTGATGGAACTATCAGAAATACTTTCGTTAAGAAGTAATTCATTACTGAAAATATTGAATCCTCTCTC
Source organism: Crocinitomicaceae bacterium (assembly GCA_034111925.1). Classification (GTDB taxonomy): domain Bacteria; phylum Bacteroidota; class Bacteroidia; order Flavobacteriales_D; family Crocinitomicaceae; genus UBA4466. The sequence goes on along the minus strand of JAWUWJ010000049.1, from coordinate 3,482 downwards.
GTTTATTCGGGGGGGGATTTTTTTTTGGTTGGATATTGGATATTGGATCGGCTTTGCCTTTTGGATTGATTTTGGATTCAATGAAACCGCATCAATCTAAACTCTAACATCTAAAAGCGCAGCGATCTAAAAAGGAGCTTGTGACTGATCCAATATCTAAAAGTGAGGAACGAACGATCCAACCACAAAAGAAACAAAAGAATGACGCTTTTGGATAATGGATTACGGTGCTGTTGAAAATTAGGAATTAGACAAGCTGAGTACAACTAACGTCTAAATTCTATGATCTAAAAAGGAGCTTGCGACTGATCCAATATCCAAGATCTAAAAGCGCAGCGGTCTAAAGCCTGAAAGGCGTCTAAACTCTTCCCGGATAAACCTTCAACGCTTCTTCCAAGCATTTCACAGCCTTTTTCAACGAGTCTTGATTCAATACATATGCAATTCTAGCTTCTTGTTTACCAAGTCCATCTGTTGAGTAGAATCCGCTAGCTGGAGCCATCATTACTGTATCACCGTTGTATTCGAAATCTTCAAGTAGCCATTGACAAAACTTTTCAGCGCTATCAACTGGGAATTTAGCAACGCAATAAAACGCTCCTCTTGGCATTGGGCAGAAAACACCTTCGATTTCATTCAAGCCATTCACCATTATGTTTCTTCGCTCAACATATTCCGATACGACATCGTCAAAGTAGGATTGAGGCGTATTTAAAGCTGCTTCTGCTGCAATTTGATCTATTGTTGGAGGCGATAAACGCGCCTGCCCGAATTTGAGCGCAGCGGCCATTACTTCTTTGTTCTTCGTAACTAACGCTCCAATTCTAGCTCCACACATTGAGTAACGCTTAGAAACAGAATCAATCATGATCACGTTGTTTTCAATTCCTTCAAGATTCATAACCGAGAATGGAGTTGCCCCGTCGTAACAGAACTCTCTATAAACTTCATCGGCGAATAAGAACAAATCGTGCTTCTTAACGATGTCTCGCAATTGTTCTAATTCTTGTTGAGAATACAAATAACCCGTTGGATTCCCTGGATTGCAAATCACAATCGCTTTCGTCTTTGAAGTAATTTTCTTTTCAATCTCTTCAACTGGAGGAAGTGCGAATCCGCTTTCAATATTCGCCGTTACTGGAACAACATTTATTCCTGCTGCAACTGCAAAACCGTTGTAATTCGCATAAAATGGTTCTGGAATAATCACCTCATCGTCTAAATCACATGTTGACATAAAACCAAAAGTCAAAGCTTCAGATCCACCAGTTGTAATAATGATATCCTCAGATTCAACAGGCAATCCAGCGTTTTTGTAATACTTTGATAAATTATCTCGGTACGATTGAAAACCTGCCGAGTGGCTATATTCAATCACCTTACGATCCATGTTCCTTATAGCATCCAATGCAACTTGAGGGGTCTCAATATCAGGTTGTCCAATGTTTAAATGAAACACTGATTTACCATTCGCTTTCGCCTTTTCAGCGTAAGGAACCAATTTACGTATTGGCGATTCTGGCATCTGGATCGCTTTGTTGGATATAGTCGGCATACAATTAATTTGGCGCTAAAATAATTAGAAAGTTCAACTCTCATAATAATAATTTAGATTTTGTTTCTTTGTTAAATGAAATTCCTAACGGTTATCGCTATTCTGTGCATTCTCTTGTTCTCATGTGAGGAAAAGAAGAAGGACGAACCGAAACCAGAAATTGAAGTCGTTGAAGAACCAATCGTTATTGAGCTAGATCCAATGACTGATAGTGTTTTGGCGCGGTACGGCTCTTTTGGATTGGTAGAATTGAAGGACAAAAGAATCGTAATTGATCTAAGGTATTCTACCGATAACAATTTCATGAAAACCGTTCTTTACGACACGCTAAACAAGTTGTTTGTTCAAGAAGAAGTTAGATTTCGCCTCGTGCTTTGCCAAGATTATCTTGATTCACTTCACCCCGGATTGCGTTTAAAAATATTCGATGGAGTGCGACCACTTCAAGTGCAAAAGGAGATGTGGGAAGCAATGGACACTATTCCTGCAGGACAAAGAGGCAAGTTTGTTTCCAATCCAATTTACGGTTCAGGACACAATTATGGAACATCTGTCGATTTAACAATTTGCGATTCACTCGGCGAAGAATTGGATATGGGGGCTGGTTACGATGATTTCCGGACTATTGCATTCCCAAGCAAAGAAGCTCAATTTTTAAAGACAGGAGAATTATCAAAAGAACACTATGAGAACAGGAAGTTGTTGCGAAAAGTGATGCGTTTTCAAAGATTCTATGGTATTCCAAGCGAGTGGTGGCACTTCAACGCTTATTCTAGATTGGCCGCAGAAGCGCGGTTTGATCTTCTCTTGGATGAATCAGGAAATCATACGAAATGGGTTTCGCCAAAAATAAAGAAAGACACCATAGTCGATTCAATAATTACCGTTCTTCCACAAAATAGCATACAACTATGATTCGATTCCCTACGCGCCGCTCATCGGCAGTGTTTTTCAATATCAATCTTACTTTCCTTTTGCTCAGTGTTTCGTTCTCTGGGCGGTCACAAACCGACAGTACTGAATTGTATGAAATGCTCGACTCTATCGTTGATATGGGTGTGAGAAATTATGAGGACACTGCTGTTTTGAATCAAGTCGGGAATTATATTCACAGTCAGTTTGAATTGTATTCTGACAATGTTTCCAAGCAAGAGTTTCAGATCGGATCGTTGACCTTTTTCAACGTGATTGCGCTTGTAGGTGACACAACAAAACCGCGAATTGTCGTCGGAGCGCATTATGATGTTTGTGAAGAACAAGATGGAGCTGATGACAACGGTTCAGGCGTGGTTGGATTGATAACCACTTTGAAAAACTTGAAAGACCATCAGAGTGAATACTGTTACGAATTTGTTGCTTATACGCTAGAGGAACCGCCGTTTTACGGTTCAGAATACATGGGAAGCTATATTCACGCAAACGATTTAAAGAAAAGGGGAGTGGAGGTCTATGGAATGATCTCTTTGGAAATGCTCGGGTTTTTCAGCGATGAAAAGAAATCTCAACGCTATCCATTGGGGATTTTGAAGTTGTTTTATGGAGGCAAAGGAGATTATATCACACTGGTTGGAACATTCCACAAAGGGAAGTTCGTCAAAAAATTCACGAAAGGATTTAAGAAATCAAAAATGATAAAAACGAAGAAGTTCACTGGGCCGAAGAGTTTAGCGGGAATTGATTTCAGCGATCACAGAAGTTATTGGGCACTTGGAATGGACGCCATGATGATCACAGATACTTCCTTTTATAGAAACGAGAATTACCACAAGAACACGGATACGATGGATACTTTGGATTACAATCGAATGGCGGCTGTTGTAAATGCTGTGATTTATTCATTGAAGAAATTTTAAAATTTAATATTATGAAAGAACTAAAATTAATAGTTGCCCTTCTTTTAAGTATGTCGGCAATTGGGCAAGATGAT